>NZ_JBTCWL010000006.1:0-88257 GCF_054325275.1 Oryzihumus sp. | reverse complement strand
GCGGCACCCAGCGGGTGCCGCCGCTTCGGGGTGTGCGGCCGGCCGCAGC
Organism: Oryzihumus sp.; assembly: GCF_054325275.1. NCBI lineage: Bacteria > Bacillati > Actinomycetota > Actinomycetes > Micrococcales > Intrasporangiaceae > Oryzihumus > Oryzihumus sp. Next base: position 88,208 of record NZ_JBTCWL010000006.1, on the reverse strand, counting down.
CAGCTCGGGCGGCGGCATCCCCCGAACGGGTGAGTCGAGGACCACCGCTTCGGCGCCGGCAACGGCCGGATCAGTCGATTCGGGCGCGGCCGGCCCGGGGACAGGCTTGGTCGTGTTCCGGGGCCCCACCCGGACAACCCAAAGCCCTGGAAGGGGACCGCAATGTCTCGTCTCGTCAAGTTCCAGATCAAGGCCACCGACGTCCTGCGTGGCGAGCGTGGCGCCACCGCCGTGGAGTACGGCCTGATGGTCGCGCTGATCGCCATCGTCATCATCGTGGCCGTGACCCTGCTGGGCACCAACCTCAGCAACCTGTTCCACAACGCCGCCACCTCGGTCTGAGCCCGTCGGCGCCGTGCCGACGATGGTCATGACACGACCTGGGACCGCCTCCGCGGTCGGTTCGAGCGCCTGGCTCGGGCCGGCCGCGGGGCCACGGCCGCCGAGTGATGATCCCCGTCGCAGCGGCTGCCTCCGGGCGGGGCACCCAGGTCCTGTCCGCACCCTTCACCAGCACCACCTCCCGGCTGAGCCCAGGCTCCCGGCCCATCGTCCTCCCGGGCGCCGCCGGCCTCCGGCCGCGGCCCCTGGTTGGGGTCATCCAGACGTCACCCACCGGGCGGGGTCGCCGGACCGGACCAGCTGCATGCCCCCAACGGCACCCTGACGGCGAACCGGCCGCACAGGCCGCACGTCGTCCACATCGCGGGTGAGAAGGAGAAAGTCATGGGTCGTCGAGTTCTTGCGGTGCTCGCCGCAGTCGTGGTCGCGCTGGTCGGAGTGGTGGCGGTGCTCCTCTACGCCAAGGGCGCGGACTCCCGCGCCGTCGCCGGCCAGAGACCGGTCGGCGTGTTCGTCGCCCAGCAGGTCGTGCCAGCCGGCACCACAGCGGGCGACGCCGTCGCCAACGGGCTGATGGCCCGCACCCAGATGGCCGCCAAGGCCGTCCCCGCCGGTGCCCTCACCGCCGTCGACGAAAGAATGTCCAAGTTGGTGGCGCTCAACGACATCGCGCCCGGTGAGCTCGTCCTGTCGGGCCGGTTCGGCACGACGCCGCTCGGCCAGAAGGCCTTGCAGGTGCCGGACGGCCGGGTCGCCGTCGCCGTGCAGCTGTCGGACCCCGCCCGCGTCGGGACGTTCGTGACCCCCGGGTCGCACATCGTCATCTACGACACCTACAGCGCGGCCGCCAGCGTCAGCGGCGTGAAGCAGACCCAGGTGCTGCTTGATGACGCGCTCGTCATCGCGATGGGCTCCTCGTCGCTGACGCCGGTGCAGGGCCAGTCCCAGCAGAGCCAGGCCCAGCAGTCGGGCACGCCAACGGCCCTGGTCACGGTGGCGCTGCCCCCCGACACCGCGGTCAAGCTCGTGCACGGCATCCAGACCGGCGAGCTCTACCTGGGCCTGCGCGGCACCGACGCCAAGGTGCAGGGCACCAAGGCAGTCACCGACACCACGCTCTTCGCCAAGTGACGAGGCCCCCACCATGACGCTCCTCTGGGACCAGGACACCAACAGTCCTGACACCTACCGATACGCGCTCGGCACCGTCGAACGCCTCGAAACCGCCCCGTTGGTGCTGCGTGCCCTGGCCGCAGCACCGCAGGAGCTGCTCGTGGTGGTCGGCCCTGACGTGGACCTGCAGGCGGTGTGCGACCTCGCGGCGCAGATCCGGGTCGACCGCCCGGAGGTCGGGGTGATCATGCTCCGCCGCCGGCTCGACGTCACGGTGATGGGGCAGGCACTGCGCTCCGGCGTCCGTGAGGTCGTCCCCGCCGACGACCAGAACGCCCTTGCCGACACCTGCCGGCGCAACATCGAGCTGTCGCAGCGGCTTCGCGGCGCCACCGGCGGCCCGGTGCACGAGGGACGGGTGGTCACCGTGTTCTCCGCCAAGGGCGGGGTCGGCAAGACCACCTTCTCGACCAACCTGGGTGCCTGCCTGGCCTCCACGGGGGTCCGGGTGCTGCTCATCGACCTCGACCTGGGCTTCGGCGACGTGGCGATCAGCCTGCAGCTGATGCACGAGCGGTCGATGAGTGACGTGGTGGCGATGTCCGGCGCGCTGGACGAGCAGGGCCTGGCCTCCGTCGTCACCCGGCACGAGAGCGGCCTGGACGCCCTGTGCGCCCCCAGCGAGCCAGGTGACGTGGACCGGATCTCCGGTGCCACCGTCAGCGAGGTGATCCGGGTCGCCCGCCGCATGTACGACGTCGTGCTCATCGACACGCCACCGGCGTTCACCGAGCACGTCCTCGTGGGCTTCGACGCCAGCGACCTGCTGGTGCTCATCGCCACGCTGGACATCCCGGCGCTGAAGAACCTGCGCGTCACCCTCGACACGCTCGACCTGCTGGGCAACCCCCGCGACTCGCGGGTGGTCGTGCTCAACCGCTCCGACGCCAAGGTCGGGCTCACCCACGATGACGTCGTCCGGACCATCAAGCAGCCGATCGCGGTGAGCGTGCCGAGCAGCCACAGCGTGCCGGCGTCGGTCAACCGCGGCGTCCCGATCGTCCTCAACGAGCCCAAGCACCCGGTCAGTGTCGCGATCCGCACGCTGGTGGACCGGCACATCAGGCCGCTGGTCAACCGCGAGCCGGAGCTGGCCACCGCGGGGTCGCGCCCCACCGGGGCCGGCGACGCGCCACCCAACCCGCCGCGCAGCCGCCGTGAGATGCGGTTCCTGCACCGAGGAGGCAAGCGATGAGCCTGGCTGATCGACTCGACAACGTCCGCCGCAGTCCGGGAAACCAGCCCGGCCACGAGGCCGTCACCGCGCTTCCGCTCGCCAAGCACCGCGCCCGGGATCCGTGGGCCGGCGTGAAGGCCAGCGTCCACCAGGCGCTGCTGGAGTCGTTGGGCCCGCAGCTCTACGACCCGCACCTGGAGCACTCCGACCTCGAGCAGCGGGTACGCCACACCCTGCAGGCCGTCCTGGACGGCGAGCAGACGCCGCTGTCGGCGGCCGACCGCACCCGGATCGCCCAGGAGGTCACCGACGAGATCCTCGGCCACGGGCCGCTCGAGCCGCTGCTGCGCGACGGCGAGATCACCGAGATCATGGTCAACGGCCCGGACAGCATCTACGTCGAGCGAGCCGGCCGGATCTACCCGGTGGAGGCCACCTTCACCAGCGACGCGCACCTGCGCCGGACCATCGACAAGATCGTCGGCCGGGTCGGGCGCCGGGTGGACGAGTCCAGCCCGATGGTCGACGCCCGCCTGGCCGACGGCTCCCGTGTCAACGCGGTGATCCCGCCGATCGCCCTGGACGGCAGCCTGCTGACCATCCGCAAGTTCTCGGCGGACCCGTTCACCGACCGCGACCTGATCGCCTTCGGGACGCTCACCGCGCAGGTGCGCGACTTCCTCGAGGCCTGCGTCCGCGGCCGGCGAAACATCGTCATCAGCGGCGGCACCGGCTCGGGCAAGACCACGCTGCTCAACGTGATCTCCAGCTTCATCCCGGAGGACGAGCGGATCATCACCATCGAGGACGCGGCCGAGCTGCAGCTGCACCAGGACCACGTGCTGCGCCTGGAGTCCCGCCCCTCCAACATCGAGGGTCGCGGCTCGATCCCGATCCGCGAGCTGGTCAAGAACGCCCTGCGCATGCGCCCGGACCGCATCGTCGTCGGCGAGGTCCGTGACGGCGCCGCGCTGGACATGCTCCAGGCGATGAACACCGGCCACGACGGCTCCATCACCACCGTGCACGCCAACAGCCCCCGCGACAGCCTCTCGCGCCTGGAGACCATGGTGCTCATGGCCGGCGTCGACCTGCCGGTGCGGGCGATCCGCGACCAGGTGGCCAGTGCGGTCGACCTCATCGTCCAGCAGGCCCGGCTCAAGGACGGCACCCGCCGGGTGGTGGCCATCACCGAGGTCGAGGGCATGGAGTCCGACGTCATCACCCTCCAGGACCTGTTCGTCTTCGACTACTCCGCGGGCCGCGACGAGCAGGGCCGCTTCCGCGGCACCCTGCGCAGCACCGGGTTGCGCCCCAAGTTCAGCGAGCACCTTCGAGATCTCGGGGTCGAGCTCAACCCGGCGATGTTCGTCCGGGGTGCGGGATGATCGCCCTCCGGCGGCGAGGCTGGTCGCGCCGTCTGCCGGCCACCGGCGCCCGGGCGCTGATCGCGTCCGCCATCACGGTCCTGGCCTCGTTCGGGTCCGGTGGCGCTGCCTTCGCGGACACGACTGGTGCGCCGTCCACGATGCCATCGTCTGTCGTCTCCTACCGCACCGCCAGCCTGATGCCGTCGCTGCTCGGTATCCCGTGGCAGCTCGCGGCCGCTCTCGCCGCGGTGTTCCTCGGCGTGGTCGGCCTGGTCCTTGCCCTGGTCTCGCCGATGCTCAAGTCGGCCCGCACCAAGCGGGTCGACTCGATCGAGCACTATGTGAACGGCACGACGCCCGCGGCAGCCGGCGTCCCGGTCTCACCCAGCCAGCTCAGCAGCTCCCTCGTGGAGCTCGGCGAGAAGGTCATGGAGGGCCGCGAGTCGACCTCGCGGACCATGACGCTGCTCGAGCGGGCCGACCTGCCATGGCGCGCGGGGGAGTGGGCGGTCCTGCGGGTGGTGGCCGTCGTCGTCGGCATCGCCGGCGGGCTGCTCCTGCTGCACGCGAGCACCGGCCAGATGGTCTTCGGCGTCCTGGTCGGCGTGGTCGCCGGCCTGCTGCTCCCCTCGTTCATCCTGCGGTTCGCGGCACGGCGGCGGGTCAAGCAGTTCGAGGCGCAGCTGCCCGACGTGCTCAGTCTGGTGGCCAGCAGCCTGTCGACCGGGTTCTCGCTGCTGCAGGCACTCGACGCCGTGGCACGGGACGCCGCCCAGCCGGCCGCGAAGGAGTTCTCCCGGGCGCTGGCGCAGACCCGGATCGGGGCCGACGTCGACGAGAGCCTGGAGCGGATGGCCGAGCGGATGGACAGCGAGAACCTGCGCTGGACCGGCATGGCGATCCGCATCCAGCGTCAGGTCGGCGGCAACCTCGCCGAGACGCTGCGCACCACGGCCGGGACCCTGCGCGAGCGCGAGTCGCTGCGGCGCCAGGTCAAGGCGCTCTCCGCGGAGGGCAAGCTGTCGGCATACATCCTCATCGCGCTGCCGATCGGCCTGTTCCTCTACATGAACGTGGTCAACCACGACTACGTCTCGCTCCTGTGGACCAACCTCATCGGGATCGGGATGCTCGTGGCGGCCGGGGTGTCCCTGGTGTTGGGCATCTTCTGGATGCGCAAGGTTGTCGACGTGGAGGTCTGACATGAGCTCGCAGGTGTTCCTCTACGTCGGGCTGCTCGCGGTGGGCCTGTCCATCGCGGTGCTGGTCATGGCCTTCACCTTCGGCGCCGGCGCCCCGACCGGGGTGGCGCGCAGCCTCAGCCTCATCGAGCACGGCGTCTCCCGGGCCGAGGTGGGCAAGCACGAGCTGCCGGCCACCGAGCGGCTGGTCAGGCCGCTGCTCGACGGCAGCCGCGGGCTGGCCGTCCGGCTGTCGCCGGCGGGCACCCACGACCGGCTCCAGCACCTGCTGGACCTGGCCGGCAACCCGGGCACCTGGACGGTCGAGCGCCTGCTCGGCCTCAAGGGTGCGGGCATGATCGGCGGGGCCGTCGTGGTGCTGCTGCTCGCCCACCTCAGCCTCGGTGGCCTGGTGCTGGCAGTCGTGGCGGCGGCGGTCGGGTTCTTCCTGCCCGACCTGCTCGTCTACAACGTGGCGCTGAAGCGGCAGAACATCCTGCGCCGCGGGCTCGCCGACGCCCTCGACATGCTCACGGTCTGTGTCGAGGCCGGCCAGGGCTTCGACGCCGCCCTGCTCCAGGTGGCCAGGTCCACCCAGGGCCCGGTGGCCGGGGAGTTCGCCCGGGTGCTGCAGGAGATCCAGATCGGCAAGTCCCGCGGCGAGGCGTTCTCCGCGATGGCCGCGCGGACCAAGGTGACCGAGGTCCGCACCTTCGTCACCGCGCTCGTCCAGGCCGACCGGCTCGGCCTGCCGATCGCGGCCGTACTGCGCGAGCAGTCCGTTCAGATGAGGCTGGTGCGCCGGCAGCGGGCGGAGGAGAAGGCCCAGAAGATCCCGGTGAAGATCCTCTTCCCGATGCTGCTGTGCATCTTCCCGGCGCTGTTCATCGTCATCATCGGCCCCGGTGTCATCCGGATCGTGCAGACGTTCGGGCAGATGGGCCACTGACCCCGACGGGCTGCGGGGTCAGCGCTGGCGGTCCGGTTCGGCCTTCACCAGGCCGAGCCGGACCGCGGCCATGATGGCCCCGGCCCGGTTGTGGGCACCCAGCTTGTCGTAGAGCTTGGTGACGTGGGTCTTGACCGTCGACTCGCTCATGAACAGCTCGCGGGAGACCTCGGCGACCGACGCGCCGTCGACCAGCCGCTCGAGCACCTCGGTCTCGCGCGGTGTCAGCCTGGGCACCGTGGTGTTGGCCTGTCGCCGCAGGGCGGCAGCCAGGCCGTTCGCGGTGAAGGAGTCCGGGGCGGTGGCGGCGCGGCGGACCGCGTCGACGACCTCGGTGGACGAGGCGCTCTTGAGCACGAGGGCCGTGGCGCCGGCGTCCAGCGCCTCGAGCAGGGTGTCGTCGTCGTTGTGCATGGTCAGCACGACGATGCCCAGGCGCGGGTAGGCCGCGCGGGCGGCCCGCACCAGGCCCAGCCCACTGCCGTCGGGCAGTGAGACGTCGACCAGCATGACGTCGGGCTGCTTGGCGCCGAGCAGGGAGCGGGCGTCACCGACGGAGGAGGCCTCGCCGACCACCGCGAGGTCGGGCTCGGCCTGGATCACCCGCGACACGCCTTCGCGTACGAGGGTGTGGTCATCGATCACCACGACGTTGATGCTCATGATCGCAGCGGGATCCTTTCCGACCGTCGACGGTCCGTGGTCCCGGAGTCAGCCGGGCTCATCTCGAGGGTGAGCTCGACCCCTGGCCGGGACGCGTCCCCGATGAATACCACGGCGCCGAGCTGCGCGAGGGGATGTCCGGAGAAGTCCCGGGAGGGGAGCGAGCTCTCGCCGTCGTGCGTGAACCGCAGCCGCACCCGGGGTGCGGCCACCTTCAGGGCCAGCTCCAGCCGGTTGGCGCCGCGGGCGTGCCGGGCATCGGCGAGCAGGTCGAGCACGAACCGGAACAGCTGGTCCTGCACCACGGGGGGGAGTGCCAGCCCGTCGTCGTCGACGTCGACCTGGACCTTCAGGCCGGTGATCTCGGCGAACTGCTCGAGCCGGCCGCGGAGTGCAGGGGCCAGGCCGCCGTCGGGGTCCACGGACGCCTGCAGGTCGGCCATTCTCAGCCGCAGGTCGGCGAGGATGCGGCTCAGCTCGTCGCGGGCCTCGTGCAGCGGCGCGGCCAGCGCCGGGTCGGAGCGGTCCACCTGCCGGCGGGTGAAGTCGATGCGGTAGCCCAGCGCCACGAGCTCCTGGGCGAGGCCGTCGTGCAGCTCCTGGGCCAGGCGGACGCGTTCGTCGTGCGCCTGCCGCTCGGCGAGGGCGGCGACCTCCAGCGCGTGGGCCAGCGCCGGGGTGAGGCGTTGGGTGACCCCGGCGACGAACGCGAGGTCGGCGACGTCGAACGGCGCGGCCGCGTCGCGGTCGGCCACGAGCACGGCGCACCGTCCCTCCTCGCCCTCGAGCGGCACCACGACCATCGACCGGGAGCCCGCGGGGGTCGCCCAGGTGCCGGTCGTGGCGGTCGCGCCGCGCCACACCTGGCCCAGGGGGGAGTCGTCGGTGCGGGGGTCCGGCCACGGCGCCTGCTCGGCCCCGACGAGGGCGAGGACGACCGCGGGGGCGTCACCGGTCCCGGCCAGCAGCGCGATACGGCTCCCGGGCAGGTGCTCGGCGACCTCGTCGAGGAGGCGCTCGGCCACGGAGGCAGGGCTTTCGGGCGGCGCCGGGGCGTGGGGGACGCCGGGTGCGCTCATGGGTTCTGGCACGTCCTCAGTCACCCCCGGAGTTGGCACCGCGGCAGTCGGCTTCCGGTCTCATGGTGACGCGTGGACCCGGTCCGTGTCCGGCCAATGGTCGATCCGCCCCGATTTCCCCATGCCCCCACAGCCCCCTCCGTGTCGTCCACAGGCTCCACCCACGGGCTGGTCACCGCAACCGCGGCACCGCAGGATGCCGCACATGCGGTATGCCGTGGGGCCCGGTCCGGCGCTGCCCCTCCTGCGGTCGGCCCTCGGTGCCCTTGCCGAGCTGGCGCTGCCGCGCGCCTGCGGCGGGTGCGCCCGACCCGGTGCCGCCTGGTGTGCGCAGTGCGCGGCCGAGGTCGCCGGCGCCGTGCACCCCGCGGGTGCCGGGGCATGGGCGCCGACCCCTTGCCCGCCCGGCATGCCACCGGCGTGGGCCGCGGCACCCTATGACGGTGCCCTGCGGGCGGCGCTCGTGGCGTGGAAGGACGCCGACCGCCGCGACCTGGGGCAGGTCCTGGTGCCGGTGCTGGCCGGGGCCGTCGCGCGCGCCGTCGTCGCCGACCCGCTCATCCGGGCGATGCTCGCGGCCGGCAACGGGCCGGTGCTCGCCGTGCCGGTGCCCTCCTCGGCCGCGAGCGTGCGCCGCCGCGGGGACGCCCCGCTGCAGCAGCTGGTCCGGCGGGCCTGTGCACGCCTCGACCCCACCGGCGGGGCACTGCTGCCCGCACCCGCACTGGCGCTGCGGCGCCGGGTCGCCGACCAGGCCGGGCTGGGGCACCGCGCCCGGGCGGCCAACCTGGAGCACGCGATGGCGGTGCGCGGTCGCTGGCGGCCGGTGGTCGCGGGGGCGACCTGCCTGGTGCTCGACGACGTCCTGACGACCGGCGCGACCCTGCTCGAGGCGGCCCGCGCGCTGCGCGCCGCCGGCGCCGCCCACGTGGCCGTGGTGACGGTCGCGGCCACCCGGCGGCACGGCATACCGGGGCGGCCGTGACCGGCGGGACCCCTCTGGCACAAGGGGTCCGGGCGCGCGCCAAGTCGGCAGGCTCCGCGGTATCGCTTCGGCCGGAGTTGGTCTAGCGTTCATGCATGGCCCCCACGGTCGCCGCTTCCGCGGTCGCCACTGGTCGTCGCCCCAGCACTGCGGGCGACGGCGATGGGCCTGAGGTTCCTCTCCGGCGGAGGTGGTGCCGCGCCTGACCGGGCCTTGCGCGGGCCCCCGAGCGATACCGCGAATCCCCCAAGGAGGACACCTGTGGAGATCGTCGTCACCGGACGGCACGTCCAGGTCTCGGACCGTTTCCGTCGACACCTGGATGACAAGCTGGCCAAGGTCCCCCAGCTCGCGCCGCGCGTTCAGCGGCTCGACGTGGTCGTGACCCACGAAGCCAACCCACGCCAGTCCAAGGCCTGTGACCGGGTCGAGATCACCTGCCACGTCAAGGGACCGGTCATCCGGGCCGAGGCGTGTGCGGATGACAAGTACGCCGCGCTGGACGTCGCGATGGACAAGCTCCTCGAGCGACTGCGGCGCGCGCACGACCGGAGGCGGGTCCATCGAGGACGACACGTCCCGGAGTCCGTCGCGCAGGCGACCGCACGACTTGCCGACCTCCCGTCGCTCAACGGAGCGTCAGGCGGTGCGCCCGAGGCCGAGGCCGTCCCTGCCGAGGGCGAGTCGCCGATCGAGGTGCGCGAGAAGGTCCACGCGACTGCGCCGATGAAGCTGGACCAGGCGCTCTACGAGATGGAGCTGGTCGGGCACGACTTCTATCTCTTCCACGACAGCGACACCGACCGGCCGAGCGTGGTCTACCGCCGCCGTGGCTGGTCCTACGGGGTCATCCACCTCGACGTCGACGAGATGGCCCGGGAGCGCGTGGGCTGATCGCCCCGAATCCTCCAGATTCCTCAAGAGGTGCCCCTCCTTGCGCGGGAGGGGCACCTCGCGCGTGTCGGCGTGCCATGATGACGCTCGTGACGACCAACGGCCTGTCCTCGATGACCGAAGCCGGCACCGCCGTGCCCCGCAGTGGTGAGGCCATCCGTGTGCTGGTCGTCGACGACCACGTGCTCTATCGCCGCGGCCTCGAGCTCGTGCTCGGCCAGGAGGCCGACATCGACATCGTCGGCGAGGCCGGTGACGGCCACGAGGCGATCCGGCGCACCGAGGAGCTGCTCCCGGACGTCGTGCTCATGGACGTGCGCATGCCGCGTCGCTCCGGCATCGAGGCCTGCACCGCCATCAAGGAGCTGGTGCCCTCGACCAAGATCGTCATGCTGACGATCAGCGACGAGGAGTCCGACCTCTACGAGGCGGTCCGCGCCGGCGCCAACGGCTACCTGCTCAAGGACGTCCCCGGTGAGCAGATCGCCGACGGCATCCGCGCGGTCTCGACCGGTCAGTCCCTGATCTCGCCGTCCATGGCCTCCAAGCTGCTCTCGGAGTTCGCGCTGATGATCAAGCGCCACGAGGAGCGTCCGGCGATGCCGGTGCCGCGGCTGACCGAGCGTGAGCTCGAGGTGCTCAAGCTGGTGGCGCGGGGCATGGCCAACCGCGACATCGCCAAGGCCCTGTTCATCTCCGAGAACACCGTCAAGAACCACGTGCGCAACATCCTGGAGAAGCTCCAGCTGCACTCGCGCATGGAGGCGGCGATGTACGCCGTGCGCGAGAAGCTGCTGGACCTGCCCGAGTAGTCCCGGCGTGCGCGAAGGGCGGTGACCGTGAGGTCGCCGCCCTTCGTGTCTGCGGGGGCTCAGCCCAGATGCGTCTCGTGCAGGCACAGGAAGTTGCCCTCGCTGTCCTTGAACCACGCCGCCTTCTCGCTGCCCGCGGAGGCGATGTGCCCCTCGGTCTTCAGGTCGGGGGTGTCGTAGTCCTCGAACCGCACGCCGCGTCCCTCGAGGTCGGCGATCTCGCGGACGATGTCGTCCACCTCGAAGCTGAGCACCGTGTGGCTGGTGTGCTCGCCCGGGGCGGGCATGAGCTCGACCGCCGACCCGGCCGCGGTGCGCAGCGCGTGGTTGCCGGCCATGGAGTCGCCGAGGTCGGTCAGGCCCAGCGTGTCGCGGTAGAACGTGGTCGCCCGGGACATGTCGTCCACGGGGATGATGGTCGTGATGGGGGACTTGCTGATCATGGGCACCTCCGGAACGCCCTTGGGATTTGTCCCTCCTGCCGAACGCGCCAATTCTCCGCTCGTCACGGTGGCCGGACAATCCGCCACGGGTGCGCAGAAGCGCGTATGCCGTGTGCTCGCCGCGACCGGTCGGTCCCCGACCGTAGAGTGCTGGCGTGCCACGCAACCCCGACCGTCTCAGCCAGGCCCAGGCGCGCCGCACCGCCTTGGCGGCGCAAGGCTTCTGCGACCCCCGGCCGGCTCCCGGCGGCGCGACGATGCGCCACGTCCAGCGAGTGGTCGACCGGGTGGGGCTCATCCAGATCGACAGCGTCAACGTGCTGACCCGCAGCCAGTACCTCCCGTTCTTCTCGCGGCTCGGCCCCTACGACACCGCCCTGCTGGACCGCGCCCGCGACCGGTCGCCCCGCCGGCTCGTGGAGTACTGGGCCCACGAGGCGAGCCTCGTGCCGCCGGCCACATGGCCGCTGCTGGACTTCCGGATGCAGCGGGCCCTGCACGACGCGTGGGGTGGCATGCAGCGGGTGGCCCGTGACCACCCCGAGCTCGTCGAGGCGGTGCGGCGCGAGGTCGAGACGCGGGGGCCGCTCACCTCGCGAGAGGTCGAGCAGGCCCTGGAGCACGACCTGCCCCGGGCCAAGGACAACTGGGGCTGGAACTGGTCCCTGGTCAAGAACGCCCTCGAGCACCTGTTCTGGGCGGGCATCATCACCAGCGCCGGGCGCACGACCCAGTTCGAGCGGCGCTACGCCTCGCTCGAGCGGGTGCTCCCGAGGGAGGTGCTGACCAGGGCGGTGCCGCCGGAGGTCCGCCCCACCCACCCCGAGGCGTTCCGCGAGCTGATGGCCATCGCCGCCCGGGCCCACGGGGTCGGCACCGAGCAGTGCCTGCGCGACTACTTCCGGCTCAAGCCCGAGCAGGCGCGCCCCGCGCTCGAGGCGCTGGTCGCGTCGGGGGAGCTGCGGCCGGTGACCATCGACGGGTGGAGGCGGCCGGCATACCTGCACGTCGAGGCGCGCCTGCCGCGACGGGTCCACGCCGAGGCGCTCCTGAGCCCGTTCGACTCCCTCATCTGGCAGCGCGACCGGACCCTGGCGCTGTTCGACTTCCACTACCGGCTCGAGATCTACGTGCCGCAGCACCTGCGCGTGCACGGCTACTACGTGCTGCCGTTCCTGTTCGGTGACCGGTTGGTGGCGCGCACCGACCTCAAGGCCGACCGGGCGACGAGCACCCTGCGGGTCCGCGCGGTGCACTGGGAGCCGGGCGCACCGCACGAGGCCAAGGCCGCCCTCGACGCCCAGCTGGCCGCGATGGCCGGGTGGCTGGGGCTGAGCCATGTCGGTTGAGGCACCGGCGCGCACCTCACGCGTCCACCGGGCCTGGTACGTCGCCGCGGTCACCCTGGGAGCGCTGGTCGCCGCGGCCGCGTTCCGCTCCTCGACCGGGGCGATGTTCGAGCCGCTGGAGCACGAGTTCGGGTGGAGCCGCACGACCACCAGCGGGGCGGTGACGCTCAACCTCGTGGTCTATGGCCTGACCGCGCCGTTCGCCGCCGCGCTCATGGAGCGGTTCGGGGTCAAGCGGGTGGTCACCGCCGCCCTCGTGCTCGTCGCCGTCGGCAGCGGCCTGACCACGGTCATGACGTCGGCCTGGCAGCTGTGGGCGCTGTGGGGCCTGGCGGTCGGCGTGGGCACCGGCTCGATGGCCCTGGTGTTCGGCGCCATCGTGGCCAACCGCTGGTTCCACACCCACCGTGGCCTGGTCACGGGCGTCTTCTCGGCCGCCAACGCCACCGGCCAGCTCATCTTCCTGCCGGCGCTCGCGGCGCTCATCGCGGGGCCGGGGTGGCGGTTCGCCGCCCTGACGGTCTCGGCCGCCGCCCTGTTGCTGGCCCCGCTGGTGTGGGCGGTCCTCGCCGACTCCCCGGCCCACGCCGGCACGACGCCCTACGGCGCCAAGCCGCTGGACGGGCACGCGAGCATGGTCGTCGCCGACGTCGAGCCCGAGCAGGGTCCGGGGGAGTCGGCCGCTCGGGCCGCGCTGCTGGCCTTCGCCGACAGCGCGCGCTCGCGGGTCTTCTGGATCCTGCTGGCGACGTTCTGGGTGTGCGGGTGGTCCACCAACGGCCTGATCGGCACGCACTTCATCCCGGCGGCCCACGACCACGGCATGCCGCCCACCACGGCAGCCGGCCTGCTCGCACTCATCGGGGTCTTCGACATCGTCGGCACGATCGGGTCCGGCTGGCTGACCGACCGGGTCGACTCGCGGGTGCTGCTGTTCGTCTACTACTGGTTCCGCGGGCTGTCGCTGCTGGTCGTCCCGTGGCTGCTCGGTCCCGACGTCCGGCCCAACCTCTTCCTCTTCATCGTGTTCTACGGCCTGGACTGGGTGGCCACGGTGCCCCCGACTGTGGCGCTGTGCCGCAGGCACTTCGGGCTGGAGCGCTCCGGGGTGGTGTTCGGCTGGGTGTTCGCCGCGCACATGGTCGGTGCCGGCGTGGCGGCGAGCTTCGCCGGGTGGGTGCGCCAGGACACCGGCGACTACCTCGGGGCGTGGCTGACCGCCGGCGCGCTGTGCCTGGTCGCCGCGTTCGCCATCCTCGCCATCCCCAAGCGCGCCCCCGCCAGGGGCTGATCCCCGCCTCAGCCGGGGTAGTCCTGCGCCAGCAGGTCGAACCACACCAGGTCTGCGAAGCTGCCGTCCCGCAGCGGCTCGGCGGCCCGGTGGCGCCCTACCTCGACGAACCCGGCGTCCCGCGCGATCGCCATCGAGGCGTCGTTGCCGAGGGCGGCCCCGAGCGTGAGCCGTCGCCGGCCCAGGCCGCCGTCCTCGCGCGGGACGAACGCGTGCCGCACCGCGAGGCGGACCGCCTCCTTCATGACCCCCCGGCCGCGGGCGTCGGGGTGCAGCCAGTAGCCGACCTCCCCGGCGGTGGTGTCCTCGCCGGCCATGTCCATCACCGCGACGACCCCGAGCAACCGGTCGTCCCCCTGGTCAGCGACCGCGAAGTACACGCCGCGGCCCCGGGCGGCGTTCTCCCGGCTGCGGCGCAGGTAGTCGCGGGCGTGCTCGAGCGTGTAGTCCTCCGGCAGGCCGGAGAGCCAGTGCCGGGCCACCGGGTCGGAGCAGGCCTCCACGACCCGCTCCAGGTCCTCGTCCCGCAGCGCGCGCAGCCGCACGCCCGCGCCCTCGAGGGTCACCGGCTCCACGGCGGTCGCCTCGTTGAGCACGGCGGCGGCGATCCGGTCGTCCTCGCGCCCGAGGCCGAAGTGCACCACGGCCGCCCGGCTGCCGTCGGGCAGGTGCAGGCCGCCGGGCTCGCGGCCCCACTCCATGAAGCCGGCCCGGCGCAGCACCGTCTGCGAGGCGAGGTTGGCCTCCTCGGTGTGCGCGCGCAGCCGGCTCAGGCCCAGCCCGCCGTCCTCGCGGGGGGTCAGCGCGTGCGGCACCAGCACGTCCAGGGCCTCGTTGGTCAGGCCCCGCCCGCGCTCGTCCGGGTGCACCCAGTAGCCCACCTCACCGGTGTTCGGGAAGGTGACGCCGGCCAGCCCGTGCACGGTCACGCAGCCGACCACGCGGTCGTCCTCGCGGTCGGCCAGGCACCAGGTCACCCGCTCGCCCTGCAGCCCCTCCAGCCGCCGCCGGGCGAGCCAGTCGCGGGCGTCCGCCTCGGTGACGCGCTCGGGCCCCAGCCCCATGGCCTGCTTGCGGGCGGGGTCGTCCAGCGCCTCGCGCAGCCGGGGCAGGTCCGTATCGCGCCACTCGCGCAGCACGACCCGCTCGCCTTCCAGCCGGGTCGGCACGAGCAGTCCGGGCTCGCCGCGGTCCGCGGCGAGCAGCTCGAAGTGGTGCCCTCCGTGGATGCTGCCGTCCGGCGCCCGCCACGAGTCGGTCTCGACGCCGGTGAGCCGGAAGCCCGCGTCACGCAGGACCCGGTCGGAGGGCCAGTTGTCGGGGTCGGTCGAGGCGTGCAGCCGCTCCAGCCCCATGCCGCCGGCCTCGACCGGGGCGAACGCGTGGTCCAGCACCAGGGACACGGCGCCGGCCATGACACCCCGCCCCCGGTCGCCGGGGTGCAGCCAGTAGCCGATCTCGGCGTCCCGGGAGCCGGCCCCGTCGTCGAAGCCGAACAGCTGGATGTCGCCGAGGGCCTCATCGCTCCCCCCGTCGGCGATGCACCAGTACAGGGCGACGCCCTCGGCGCTCCGCAAGCGGGTGCGCTCCAGCCAGGCGGGGTAGGACTCGGCGGTGGGGTGGGCGCCGGCCGGCATGAAGTTCAGGCTGGCCGGGTCGGGCCCCTGCCCCTCCCTGGGGGTGTCGGAGTCGCGCCACGGCCGCAGCCGCAGACCGTGCCCTTCCAGCACCGGCGCGGACCACCACGGGGTCGCGGGCTCGCGCGGGTCGTCCGCGCGCAGGGAGGCGACCCACGCGTCATACGGCTCACCGTCGCGCCCGGGCAGCAGCCCGCGCACGGTGCCCTCGACGCGGAAGCCGCAGGCCCAGGCGGTGCGGCGCGAGGCCCAGTTGCCCACCGCGGCCCGCCAGTGCAGCACGTGCACCCCGTGCTTGAAGGCGTGCTCGACCACCAGGCGCAGCGCGCGGGTCATGTGCCCGTGTCCGCGGGCCCACGGGTGCAGGCCGAAGCCGACCTCCGCGGTCCCGCCCCCGTGCGGCCGGTAGTCAATGGTCCCGGCGTAGCGGGGCATTCCGGCGTCGTCGACCTCGAGCGCCCAGTAGCGGTTGCCCGTCGGGTCCTGCCACCCGGCGATGACGGCGGCGAGGAACTCCTGCGCGTCACTCCGCTCGTAGGGCGCGGGGACGGTCGTCCAGCGCACCATCTCGGGGTCGCGGGCCTGCTCGACGACGGCGTCGAGGTCGGCGGGGGAGTGGGCCCGCAGGGTCACCACCCCGTCGGTCAGCACGGGCACGACGTCGGAAAGCTGGCGGTCCATGGCGACACCCTTGCCGACGGGGCGTGGCGGGGCAAAGGTTTTCGGCGGCGTGGCCCCGTGGTTGGGTGGGCGCATGACTGACATCGAGGTCGTCAACAACACCGGGGCGCACCGCTACGAGGCCAGGGTCCACGGCCGCGTGGCCGGGTTCGCGCAGTACCAGCTGACCGACGAGCTGATCGTCTTCACCCACACCGAGGTCGAGGGGGAGTTCGAGGGCCAGGGGGTCGGCGGCGCGCTGGTGCGGGGGGCGCTGGACGACGTGCGGGCGCTGGGCCTGCGCCGGGTGCTGCCGCTGTGCCCGTTCGTCAAGGCGTGGATCGGCCGGCACCGGGACTACCGCGACCTCGTCTACCACGCCCCGAGCAGCACGGCTCGGGACTGAGCCGCCCGGGAACACCCCGCCGCAGCCCGCTCGTTGCGCCCGTGAGGGGCAACCGACCCCCCCACGGCCCGTCGGCCGCACGGTCGGGCCCGCCAGCGACTAACCTAGGCAGGTCGCGGCGTGGACCATCGGCCCGACGCCATCAGAGTCTCGTCAGGAGTGAGCGTGCCCAAGATCGTTGAACGACTGCTTCGCGCCGGTGAAGGCCGGGTGATCAAGAAGCTCGAGGGCATCGCGGCCCAGGTCAACGCCATCGAAGAGGACTTCGAGAAGCTCACCGACGCCGAGCTGCGCGGCGAGACCGACGTGTTCCGCCGGCGGCTGGCCGACGGCGAGACCCTCGACGACATCATGCCCGAGGCGTTCGCCGCGGTCCGCGAGGCGAGCAAGCGCACCCTGGGCAAGCGCCACTTCGACGTGCAGATCATGGGTGGCGCCGCGCTGCACCTGGGCAACGTCGCCGAGATGAAGACCGGTGAGGGCAAGACCCTCGTCGCCACGCTGCCGTCCTACCTCAACGCGATCGAGCGCAAGGGCGTCCACGTCATCACGGTCAACGACTACCTGGCCGAGTACCAGTCCGAGCTGATGGGCCGTGTCCACCGCGCCCTCGGCCTGGAGACCGGCTGCATCCTGGCCTCCATGACCCCGGCCGAGCGTCGCGAGCAGTACGGCAAGGACATCACCTACGGCACCAACAACGAGTTCGGCTTCGACTACCTGCGCGACAACATGGCGTGGTCGACCGAGGAGCTGGTGCAGCGTGGCCACAACTTCGCCATCGTCGACGAGGTCGACTCCATCCTCATCGACGAAGCCCGCACCCCGCTGATCATCAGCGGCCCGGCCGACCAGGCCACCAAGTGGTACGTCGAGTTCGCCCGGATCGCCGAGAAGCTGCAGCGCGGCGAGGACGGCAAGGGCGACTACGAGGTCGACGAGAAGAAGCGCACGGTCGGCGTCCTGGAGTCCGGCATCGAGAAGGTCGAGGACTACCTCGGCATCGACAACCTCTACGAGTCTGTCAACACCCCGCTGATCGGCTACCTGAACAACGCCATCAAGGCCAAGGAGCTGTTCAAGCGGGACAAGGACTACGTCAACATGAACGGCGAGATCCTCATCGTCGACGAGCACACCGGCCGCATGCTGGCTGGGCGCCGTTACAACGAGGGGATGCACCAGGCGATCGAGGCCAAGGAAGGCGTCGAGATCCAGAACGAGAACCAGACGCTCGCCACGATCACCCTGCAGAACTACTTCCGCATGTACGACAAGCTCTCCGGCATGACCGGTACGGCCCAGACCGAGGCGGCCGAGCTGCACCAGATCTACAAGCTGGGCGTCGTGCAGATCCGCACCAACCGACCGATGCAGCGCATCGACCAGGCCGACCTCGTCTACCGGACCGAGGAGGCCAAGTTCAACGCGGTCGTCGAGGACCTGGTCAAGCGTCACGCCAAGGGCCAGCCGGTCCTCGTCGGCACCACCAGCGTGGAGAAGAGCGAGTACCTCGCCGAGCAGCTGCGCCGTCGCGGCGTGAAGCACGAGGTCCTCAACGCCAAGCAGCACGCCCGTGAGGCCGCGATCGTGGCCCAGGCCGGTCGTCGTGGCGCGGTCACCGTCGCCACCAACATGGCCGGTCGAGGCACCGACATCATGCTCGGCGGCAACCCCGAGTTCAACGCGGTCGCCGCGCTGAAGGAGCGGGGCCTGGACCCGGAGGAGACCCCGGAGGAGTACGAAGCGGCCTGGCCCGAGGCGCTCGAGCTGGCCGAGAAGGCCGTCGCCGCCGAGCACGAGGAGGTCACCGGTCTCGGTGGCCTCTACGTCCTGGGCACCGAGCGGCACGAGTCGCGGCGCATCGACAACCAGCTGCGTGGCCGGTCCGGCCGTCAGGGTGACCCGGGCGAGAGCCGGTTCTACTTGTCCCTGCAGGACGACCTCATGCGCCTGTTCAACTCCGGCATGGTCGACCGGTTCATGACCTCGGCCCGCATGGAGGACGAGGTCCCGATCGAGTCCAAGCTGGTCTCCCGCTCGATCCAGAGCGCCCAGAGCCAGGTCGAGGCGCAGAACTTCGAGATCCGCAAGAACGTCCTCAAGTACGACGACGTCCTCAACCGCCAGCGCGAGGTCATCTACGCCGAGCGTCGCCGCGTGCTGGAGGGCGAGGACCTGCACGAGCAGGTGCGCCACTTCATCAACGACGTCGTCGGTGGCTACGTCGACGCCGCCACCGCCGACGGCTTCGCCGAGGACTGGGACCTCGAGCAGCTCTGGACCGCGCTCAAGACCCTGTATCCCGTGTCGGTCACCATCGCGGAGGTCGAGGAGGCGGCCGGTGGCCGCTCCGCCCTCACCGCCGAGGTGCTGCGCGAGGAGATCCTCTCCGACGCCCACCACGCCTACGACGCCCGCGAGGCGACGCTGGGTGGCAACGTCACCCGCGAGGTCGAGCGCCGCGTCATCCTGTCGGTCCTGGACCGCAAGTGGCGCGAGCACCTCTACGAGATGGACTACCTGCAGGAGGGCATCGGCCTGCGCGCCATGGCCCAGCGCGACCCGCTGGTGGAGTACCAGCGCGAGGGCTTCCTGTTGTTCGAGGCGATGAACGAGGCGATCAAGGAGGAGTCGGTCGGCTACCTGTTCAACGTCGAGGTCGAGGTCAACGGCGAGGCCCAGGCGCTCGCCGCCACCGAGCTGACCGCCGACGCGGGCGAGGCCGTGGCGGTCTCCGCGGAGCCGGTGATCACCGCCAAGGGCCTGACCACGCCGGAGCCGGCCACCCGCCTGCACTACTCGGCGCCCAGCGACGACGGCTCGGTGCAGGAGCGCGACGAGGCGCCGGTCGCCACCCGCGCCGAGCGCCGCGCCGCTGCCTCCAAGAAGGGGCGCAAGCGGGGCCGCTGAGCCACGCCGAAGGGCCCTGACCGGATCGCCGGTCGGGGCCCTTCGTCATGCTCAGCCCACCTGGAGGGCGGTGACCATCCACCGGTGGTCCAGGCCGGTGAGGCGCATCGCCAGGGCCCGGACCCGGTCGTGGTCGACCACGACGGCACAGGCCTCGGCGACCCCGTCGGCCGGCTCGCACACCCGCACGCGGCGGACGACGGCCCGGCGCCCGCTCACGACCCCGCGGCGGCCGGCCACGGCGGAGCGTCGGGCCACGGCGGAGTAGACCTCGGGCGCGGTGAAACGGATGACCTGCGGTGCCGGCCGGGTGCCCGACATCACCTCGACGAGCGCCTGGGCGATGTGGCCGGCCCACTGCTGCGGCTCGGGCAGGTCGCGGCTGGAGGTGGGCTGCGGGCCGAACCATGACTCGTCCGCGCCGTGGAACTCGACCGCGAGCATGCCCTGGTCCCAGGTCGGTGACGTCTCGGTCGCCTGCAGCTGCTCGGGGTCGATCGGCGGGGGCGAGCACTCCGGGATCGGTCGGACGCGCACCGGGCCGGTGCCGCTGGTGGTGGTGTCGTTCATGGTGTCCCCCCGTTCGGTGATGGCGGTTCGAGCAGCTGCCCCGGGACCAGGCGGTCCGGGTCGTCTCCGATGACGTGCCGGTTGCTGGCGTGCCAGCGCGGCCACTCCAGCGCGATCTGGGCTGCGGTGGCGGTGGGCCCGAGGTGGCGCGCGGCGATCGACCAGAGCGTGTCGCCGCGCCGGACGGCCACGCCCTCGAGGACCGGCAGGCGGGCGGGGTTCCTGCTCGGGTGCAGGACGTCGAGGGAGGCGTCACGCCGGACGGGCGCGGGCCGGGTCGGTGACCAGCCGGGCCCCGGGAGCTCCTCACCGGTCCCGTGCGCGCTGCCCGGCGGGGTGGCGGCGGCCTGGGGGCGGGTCACGGTCGTCGGTGCGGGTGCGGGGTGGAACCCGGGGCCGGGCAGCGGCGCAGCGGCGGGCGGTGGGGGAGTGAACCCGGGAGTCGGGAGGACGCTCGTGGCCGTCGGCGCCGGTGCGCCGGACCACGGTCCCGACGGGGTGCCGGTGTCGGCCACCGCGGTGCCGGGTCCGAAGGCCGCCACCAGCGTCGAGCCGAGCAGCAGCGAGGCGACGCGGCGGGAGACCGCCGGTCCACGCCGGGCCAGGGCGCGGGCGACTGCTCCCGGCGTGCCCGGCAGCGCGCCCAGCACGGCCGCGGTCACCGACAGCCCGAGCCACAGCCCGACGAGCACTCCGCCGGCGCACACCACGAGCAGGAGCAGGTCGGCCGGGTCGACCGGGCCGGGGGCGCCGACCCGCCGCCAGGCGGAGGTGGCGCCGAGCCCGAGGCACCAGGCCAGGGCCAGCGTGCCCGCGGCGATCCCGAGGCCGGTGACCGCGATGCGCCCCAGGCTCCGATGCGAAGCGGCGACGTCCGCCATGATCCCCCCTGAATCACGTTTACATTCGTTTCCGTGAGTTTGCGCTCGTTGGGCGATCTCGCGCAACCCCTCCCCTGTGGATTCCCGCCGCGTCCCTGCCGGCCGTGGCCGCACGATGGGTCCGGCTTCTCCAACGAGGAGATCACGAAATGGTCACGGTCGCATCGCGGCCGGGAGGGGCGGGTGAGCCGTGAGGTGGGACCGGCTCTTCGAGGACTTTGAGGCCCAGCTCGAGGCCGAGCGACGGCTCGACCTCGAGCTCGAGGTGGCCGACCGGACCCGTCGGGAGCGGGCCACCCGCGGGCTGCAAGGCCGGCTCGTCGACCTGCTCGGCTGCGACGTCGACGCCCGGGTCGCCGGCGGTGCGCGCGCCTCGGGCGTGGTGGTGCAGGTCGGCCAGGACTGGGTGATCCTCGAGGCCCCGGCCGCTGCGACGGCGGTGGCGGTCGCCTCGCTGGTGCCGTTCCACGCCCTGCGAGTGCTGACGCCGGGTGGGTCGGGCCGGCGAGGTCCGGCGGACGGGGCGCCACAGGTGTCCCGCCGGTTCGGGCTCGGTCACGCCCTGCGCGGGCTGAGTCGTGACCGGGTGGCGGTGCGGCTCCAGGACATCGACGGCCGGGTGCTGACCGGCACCATCGACGGGGTGGGCGCCGACCTGGTTGAGCTCAGCGAGCACCAGCTCGACGTGCCGCGACGGCGCGAGCACGTCGTGGCGGTCCGCTGGGTGCCGTTCGCCGCGCTCGCCATGGTGACGCGCGGGTGAGGCGGGTCGGTCAGTCGACCGGCTCGGCGTCCTCCGCGGCGTCCCCGGTCTGACCGAAGGGGTGGGCGGCCACGAAGGTCTTGGTCTCGGCATACATCCGCTGGATGTAGTTCTCCAGCTCGGTGGCCTCCACACGCCACTGCCCGCGGCCGCCGACCTTGATGGCGGGGAGCTCTCCGGAGCGCACCAAGGCATAGGCCTGCGCGGAGGAGATGTCGAGGATCTCCGACACGTCCGCGAGCTGGATGAAGCGCTTAGCCATGGCGTGCTCTCCTTGCTGCCTGACCGCGGGGACTTGACCAACTGTTTACCACAATGCTGCGTGCGCGTCCCAGTGTCTCGGTCAACTGTGGACTGCGCCTGTTTGCGTCGGGCTGGTTGTGTCGGACCTGTGGACAAGGTGTCCGGCGGCGTCCGCCGCCGGGACATCATGGCAGCGAGGCCCGCGCCGAGAGGTGCCGCGGGCCGTCGGGGAAGCCGGACCGACAGGGGGAGCCACGTGACCGACCTGCCCACACCCACGGCCTCGCGCCTGCAGCTGCCGTCCTGGCGGGACTCGCGCCTGGTCATCGGCGCCCTGCTCGTGCTGGCGGCCACCGCCCTCGGCGCGCGCGTCGTCGCCGCCGCCGACGACACGGTCCCGATGTATGCCGCGGCGGCCACCCTCGTGCCCGGCGAGCCGGTCACCCAGGACGACGTCCGGGTGGTGCGGGTCCGGCTCGCGCCGGGCGACGCGGCATATCTACCGGCCGACCACGACCTCGGGGACGACCACTACGTGCTGCGGGAGGTGCGTCCCGGCGAGCTCGTGCCACGGTCGGCGCTCGGCGGACGGGGCGACGTGGGGGTCAAGCCGCTGACCGTGTCGGTGTCCTCCGACGCCGCGACCGGGCTGGTGCAGGGGTCGGTGGTCGACGTGTGGGTGAGCCCGCGCGACCCGGCTGCGGCCACGGAGCGCTACCTCGCCCCGCAGCGCCTCGTCAAGTCGGCCTCGGTGGCCCGGACCCCGCACCGGGCGAGCGGGCTGTCCGGACCCGGGGGCAGCACCGGTGTGGAGGTGCTCGTGCCCGACGGCGACGTCCAGGACCTCATCGCGGCGATCGACACGGGTGCCCGCGTCACGCTGGTGCCGGCGCCCGGGTCGGTGCGAGCCGGTCAGTCGTGAGGGCGGTCCTGACGGCGGTCAGCGACCGCTACGAGGCCGGGCTCGTGACCGCGCTCGAGCGGTCCCGCGAGCTTGCGGTGGCGCGCCGGTGCGCCGACCTGGCCGACCTCCTCGCTGCCGCGTCCGCGGGACTGGCTCGCGTCGCCCTGGTCTCGGGGGAGCTGCGCGAGCTCGACCGCTCGGCGCTGGACCACCTCGCCCGGGCCGGGGTGGCGGTGGTCGGCGTGCATGGGCCCGCCGACGAGGTGTCCGAGACCCGGCTGCGCCAGCTCGGCCTGGACGTCGTGGTGGCCGCCGACGCCGACACCCAGGCGCTGGAGGAGGCGTGCGTCGCCGTCCTGCAGACCGCCCCGGCAGACACCCCTGTCGCTGATGCGGACTGGGTGCCCGGGCCGGCCGAGACCGAGCCGGACGGCGTGGGCCGGGCCGAGGGGAGCGTGGTCGCGGTGTGGGGGCCGACGGGAGCCCCGGGACGGACCACCGTCGCGGTCACCGTGGCGGCCGAGCTGGCGGCGTCCGGCACGCCCACGCTCCTGGTTGACGCCGACACCTATGGCGGTTGCGTGGCCCAGACGCTCTCGCTCCTGGACGAGGCTCCCGGCCTGGCCGCGGCCGCGCGCGCCGCCGAGCACGGCACCCTCGACGTGGCGGCCCTGGCCCGGCTGGCCCCCGAGGTGACGCCGGGGCTGCGGGTCCTGACCGGCCTGCCCACGGCGGAGCGCTGGCCGGAGATCGGCGCGGCGTCGCTGGAGCGGGTCCTGACCCTGGCGCGGCAGGTCGCGGCCGTGACCGTCGTCGACTGCGGCTTCTCCCTCGAGGACGATGAGGAGCTGAGCTACGACACGCTGGCCCCGCGGCGCAACGCCACGACGCTGACCGCACTGTCGCTGGCCGACACCGTCCTGGCTGTCGGCGCGGGTGAGCCGATCGGGCTGCAGCGTCTGGTACGGGGGTTGCGGGACCTGGGCGCGCTGCCGTGCCCCGACCCCGTGGTGGTGGTCAACCGGGTCCGGGCCGAGGCCGTGGGATGGCACCCCGAGCGGCGGATCCGTGACGCCCTGCAACGCTTCGCCGGGGTCCGCAGCCCGCACCTGGTCCAGGACGACCGCTCCGCCCTCGACGCCGCCCTGCTCTCCGGCAGGACGCTGACCGAGGAGGCGCCCGGCTCACCGGCCCGGCTGGCCCTGGCCGAGCTGGCCCGGAGCCTGGCGCCGGCGGGGGAGCCGGCCAGCCGCCGCGAGCGCAGGGCGCGCCGTCGCTGGGTGGCCGGCCCGGTTTGACCGGCATGGCCGCGACCGGCGACGGTGGCCGGACACACCGTCGCGGACTGGAAGCTGGAGGACCATGCGAGGCCTGATCGTCGACTGGGGCGGGGTGCTCACCGCCCCCGTGCACGTGGCTGTGCGCCGCTGGGTCGAGAGCACGGGGGTCCTGCACGACCACTACCTGGCCGTCGTCCGGCGGTGGGTGGACCCGGGTCCGGGGGTTTCCTCGCCCGTCCACCTCCTCGAGCGGGGCGAGATGTCCCTCGTCGACTTCGAGCGGGAGCTCGCTTCGGCCCTGGCTGCCGAGGGGTCCTCGGTCGAGGCCGACGGGCTGGTGAACGCCATGTTTGCCGACCTCGCCGACTACGAGCGGTCCATGACCTCCCTCGTCGGCCGCGCCCGCGCCGCCGGCGTGCGCACCGCCCTGCTGTCGAACTCGTGGGGCAACGACTACGACCGCACCGACTGGGACGAGCTCTTCGACGCGGTGGTCATCTCCGGCGAGGTGGGCATGCGCAAGCCCGAGCCGGAGATCTTCACCCTGGCGCTGCAGCGGATCGGCCTGCCCGCGCGGGAATGCGTCTTCGTCGACGACCTGCAGCACAACGTTCAGGCGGCGACCCGCCTGGGCATGGCCGGGGTGGTCCACCGGTCTTACGAGGACACCGCCAGAGAGCTCGCAGGGCACTTCCCCGGGGCGCCGTGGATCCGTGCCGGCAGCGAGGAGCCGGGTCAGCTGCTGTAGAGCAGCAGCAGCCCGCCGCAGGTGTAGCCGACCATCAGCACCAGCAGGGGCAGCTGGCCCAGGACCGCGACGCGGCGGTCGAACAGGGCGACCGCCCGCTCGTGGGCCAGCACCACGCCCAGGATGTGCCCGGTCACGATCGCCACGACCTGGATGGTCGCGGTCAGCGTCGGCTCGATCAGCCGGGTGTCCGGGGACAGCCCGCCCGTGCCGAGCCAGTTGGCGCCGATGCCGAGCGGGTCGGTGAGGCGCACCAGGGTGAGCTGGCCGGCATACACGAACAGGGCCCAGTAGTGGGCGATGACGTACCCCGCGGCGATCGGGACCAGCGACGGGGCGAACTGCAGCGTCAGCCCGCGGAAGGGCAGGCCAGCCAGGCGGGCGGACACCGCCGCCGCCACGGCGAGCGCCCCGGCGACCACCAGGCACATGCCCAGCAGCCCGAGCGTCTCGAGCAGCGTGGCGGGGACGGCCGCGGACTGCACGAAGCCGTACCAGCGCGGCTGGCCGGACAGGGCGTCGTAGGCGGTGCTGCCGAGCATCACCGCGACCGCGGCGGTCAGGCCGCGGCGCGGCCGCAGCGCGTTGACGCCGTGCAGGGGGGTGCGCAGGACCCAGGTGCGGTCGCGACGGCGGCCCAGCGGGCTCAGCGACCCGAGCAGCCGCGACCAGACCTCGAACGGGTCGCCGCCGGAGAACCACCGGCGGCCCAGGACGAAGGCGCCCACCAGGTCGGCCATGACGAACGCCAGGACCGCTACGCGCAGCACCGTCAGGGTGGTGCGGTTCGGGGCGATGAGCTCCAGCCACGCGAAGGCGAAAAGCCCCACGGCGCCCGGCCACATCCCCGGCGACCACCGCACCATCGCCTCGTCGGGGTCCAGGCGGGCCATGCGGTTGATGCCCAGGTGCAGCCAGCGCACCGGGTTGAGCACGCGCCAGATCGGCCCGAGCACCATCGACAGCACGGCCAGGCCAACCCACAGCCAGACATAGATGACGTAGGGGGCCGGGTTGTTGGCGTTGTCCTTGCCCGCCGCGAGGGACAGGACCGCCCAGCCGGCCAGGAGCAGGGTCAGGATGACCGCGGTGCCGCGCAGCCAGCGCGAGTCCAACGCTCGCGCGAGGGGCGCCGGCAGCGGCACGCCGGCGTCGCGGTCGAGTCGCGGCTCACGCCACAGGACGCCCAGGGCCAGGAAGGAGACCACGAGGGCGACCGCCGCGCCGGTGACCAGCGCCGGCAGCGGCAACGGCAGCGACTCGACCGATCCGACCCCGTGGGCAGGCAGCAGTGCGGGCGTCATCGCGGCCGGCAGGTCACTGGACGGCCACGGACAGCAAGCGCAGCGGCGGGTGGTGCGTCTCGACCTCGTAGACCCCAGGCAGGTCGGTCTTGAGCACCAGCGTCGTCGGGACGCCCGCCTTGAGCTCCTTCTCGACCTCGAAGCCGTGGGCGTGGAGCTCGTCGTCGTGGTCGCTGGTCACCACCAGGGTCAGGGTCTCGCCCGGCTTGATCCGCACCTGGCTGGGCGCTGGGGTGACCGTCCTGCCCGTGATCGTGACCCGCAGCGTGCGGCCCGCTGCCGGGGCGGGGGACGAGGACCCCGTGGAGGGGCCGCTCGATGTCGACGCGCTGGTCGAGGACCCTTGTGCGGCGGGCGGTTCGGAGGACCCGCCACACGCCGCCAGCGGGCCCGTGAGGGCACCCAGGGCGATGACGGCCATGCCGGCGCGCATGCGTGTCATTGTGGTCACGCCCGGCAGTCTAGGCGGGGCAACTCTGACACGATGAGCGTGTGCCTGACCGCTTGAGCTCCCTGGACGCGTCCTTCCTCTACCTCGAGGAAGCCACGACGGCGATGCACGTCGGATCGGTCATGGTCTTCCAGCCGCCGGACGAGGGGTTCGACTACGACCGGCTGGTCCGGCTGGTGTCCACGCGCATCGCCTACGTCCCGCGCTACCGCCAGCGGGTGCGCGAGGTGCCCGGACATCTGGCCAACCCGGTGTGGGTCGACGACGAGGACTTCGACGTCACCTATCACGTGCGCCGGTCGGCGCTGCCGCGCCCGGGCTCGGACGAGCAGCTGGAGGAGTTCGTCGCCCGCATCCAGCCCCGGCCCCTGGACCGCAACCGTCCGCTGTGGGAGGTCTACCTCGTCGAGGGCCTGGCCGAGGGCCGCTTCGCGATCGTCACCAAGTCCCACCAGGCGCTGGTCGACGGCATCAACGCCGTCGACATCGCCCACGTCATCCTCGACACCGACCCCGACCGCGAGGAGCCGGTGACCGACACCTGGCGCCCGACCCGGGAGCCCAGCGACATCGAGCTGGTCACCGAGGCGCTCGTGGACGCGGTGCGTCGCCCGAGCCAGATCCTGGACAACGTCCGCGGCGGTGTCGCCGACGTCCGGGCCATCGGTGGCCGGGTGGTCGGAGCGTTTGGTGCGGTGGCCTCGACGGTGGCCCGCAGTGCCGCCCGCCCGGCACCGACGAGCCCGCTCAACGCCGAGATCGGCGAGGCCCGGCGCTACTGCATGGTCGGCACCGACCTCGACGACTACCGCAAGGTGCGGGCGCGCCTGGCGCGCGGCAGCTACTCCGACGACGTGACGGTCAACGACGTCGTGCTGGCCACCATCTCCGGTGCGCTGCGGTCCTGGCTGCTCACCCGCGGCGAGGCCGTGCACAATGCCACGACGGTGCGGGCCATGGTCCCCGTCTCGGTCTACGACGCCGCGGACACGACCCGCCTGGGCAACCGGGTCACCGCCTGCTTCGTGGACCTGCCGGTGGGGGAGCCGAGCGCGTCGATGCGGCTGCACCAGATCGCCTTCGCCATGCGCCAGCAGATGGAGGGCGGGCAGGCGGTCGGCGCCGAGTCCATCGCCGGCATCGCCGGGTTCGCGCCGCCGACCCTGCACTCCCTGGGCGCGCGGCTCGGCAGCGCGATGTCGCGCCGCCTGTTCAACGTGGTCATCACCAACGTGCCCGGCCCCCAGCAGCCGCTGTATGCCGGCGACGCACGCATGCTCTCCTCCTACCCGGTGATGCCGCTCGCCCGCGGGCAGGCCGTCTCGATCGGGTTGACCTCCTACGACGGCGGGGTCTACTTCGGCCTCAACGCCGACCGTGACGCGATGCCCGACGTCGACGTGCTGGGCCAGTGCCTCGTCGACTCCCTCGCCGAGCTCGTGGAGAGCAGGGACTCGGGCAGATGACCCGGCGCACCCGACGCGGACTGGTCCTGGGCGGTGGTGGCGTCCTGGGGGCAGCGTGGATGGTGGGTGCGCTCACGGCGCTCGAGGACGAGGTCGGCGTCGACGTGCGGCGGTTCGACGCCTTCGTCGGCACCTCGGCGGGGTCGGTGCTGGCGGCCCTGCTGGGGTCCGGCGTCGCGGTCTCGGACCTGCTGGAGCACCAGCTCGGCCGCGAGGTCACCTCGGGGCCGCTGGCCGGCTTCACCTTCGACTACGAGCACGACACCGGTGGTGACCGTCCGGCCCGGCCCAAGCGGGGGCTGGGGTCGCGGGAGATGTTGCTGCGCAACGCCCGCCAGCTGCGCCAGCTGCCACCGACCGCGGTCCTGGCGGCGCTGCTGCCCGAGGGGCGGGGCCGGCTCGACCGGGTCGGCGCGCTCGTCTCCCACGTCGTGCCGCAGGGGTGGGCCCCGCGCCAGGGCGTGAGGGTGGTGGCCCTCGATTACGACGCCGGCACCCGGGTCGCCTTCGGAGCCGAGGACGCCCCGATGGCCCACCTCGCCGACGCCGTGATGGCCTCGTGCGCGATCCCGGGGTGGTACACCCCCGTGCGGATCGGGGAGCACCGCTTCATCGACGGTGGTGCCTGGTCCTCGACCAACCTCGACCTCATGGTGGGACAGGGGCTCGACGAGGTCTACGTCCTGGCGCCCCAGGTCTCCTTCGTCACCGACACGCCCACCCAGTGGCAGACCCGGCTGGAGCGTCAGTGGCGCAACCGGGTGACCAACCGGTGCCTGCGCGAGCTGGCCAAGGTCCACGAGGACGGCGCCGAGGTCACCGTGCTCGGCCCCGGGCCGGAGGACCTCGCGGCGTTCGGCGCTAACCTCATGGACGTGTCGCGGCGGCCGCTGGTCGTGCAGACCTCGCTGCGCACCTCCGTGGCGGCGCTGCGGGACCCGGCGCCACTGCCCGATCGCAGCAACTTCGAGGACGTGGGATGACCCTGACGCGAATCTACTTGCCGCTCAACGCCGCCGGCCTGCGCGAGCTGCACGCCGGCGGTGTCGTGGCCGGACGGCCGCTGCGGGCCCACGCGGTCACCTCGGCGGTTCGCGCCGCCCAGCCCTCCGGCGACGAGGAGGACTGGGAGTACACCGCGCTGTGCGACGCGGCCTCCAGCTCCCGGCTGCTGCTCGAGCGCGGCGAGGGGCGCCGCATCGTGGCCGCGGCCGACGTCACCAGCACCCTCGTGCAGGAGGAGGTGCCCGGCGAGACCAGCACCCCCTCGGCGGTGGTGGTCTCGGAGGCGGTGCCGCTGAAGCGGATCGCCTCCTTCCACGTGGACGAGGACGGTGCCGACGACGACGAGGAGCTGCTCTGGTACGACGCCACCGAGCTGGGCCAGCTCGTCGAGCTCCTCTGAGCGAGGCTCAGAACCGCTCTGCCAGCCATGGGTCGACCACGGCGTGGAAGGCTTCCTCCCGGGTCTGGTGCACGTAGTGGTCGGCGCCGGCGACCACCTCGACGGCGATCGCGGGGTTGGCGCACCCGGCAAGCAGCTCGCGCGTGGCCGGCCCGACCAGGCAGCCCTCGTCGTCGCCGGTGAGCACCAGGGTCGGTGTCCGGATGTCCGGCACCAGCTCGGGCCACGGAGTTGCCGGTCGGCCGTTCCCGGAGGCCATCAGCGCGAGGTCGAGGTGCATCTTGGCCCCGACCCACGCCTGGCACTCCTCCAGGGACCACTCCGGGTGGCGCTCGCGAAGCTCGCCCAGCGCCGCCTCGGGGTCGGCCTGGTAGCGGCGGATCAGCTCCACGCGTACGGCGCCGACCTCCGGGCGAGGACCCAGCACGAGCGGGGTGTCCCACGGTGGGTCGATGAGCACCGCCCCGGCGAGCAGGTCCGCGCGGCGCGCCAGCACCGCCGTCAGCGACGCAGCTCCGAGCGAGTGACCGACCGCGACGACGGGGAAGCCATCGGCGGCCAGGTCCTCCAGCACCCGCTCGGCGTCGTCGGCGAACACCTCGCCGGCCCGGTCCACCTCACCCGCAGCGAACCGAGGCGAGGCGCCGTGCCCACGGGCGTCCACCCCGCAGACGCGGTATGCGGTGCCCCACCGGCGGGCGGCCCCGGGCCAGCACAGGCCCGAGTCGCCGTTGCCGTGGAACAGCGCGAGGGTCGGGCCGGCTGCGAGGCCGAGCTCGTGACGCGCCAGGGCGGTCACGACGCCGCCTTGGCGAGCCAGGGGTCGACGACGGCGTGGAACTGCTCGCCTCGGTCGCGACGCACGCAATGGCCGGCCCCGGGCACGACGGCGACCTCCAGGTGGGGGTTGGCCAGCGCGGCGATGTCCGCGTGGGTGCGCTCGTCGACGATCACCTCGCGGTCACCGGTGATCGCGAGGGTCGGCACGGCGATGCGCCGCGCGAACTCGTCCCACGGCAGGCTCGGCCACGCCACCCCGTGGGCGAGGAAGCCGGAGTCGGCCTGCTGCTTGGACCGGGCCCACGGGTCGAGCTCGGCCACGGGCCATGTCGGGTTCTCCACCAGGCCCTTGGCCATCGCGGCCGACAGGTCGTCGCGGAACTCCTGGACCCACGCCGTCCGCTCCAGGGCCAGGCGGTGGACCTCGGCCTCGTCGCGGCGTATGCCCCACGCCGGCTCCTCCAGGACGGCCGCCCGAACCAGGTCAGGGCGCAGCGCGGCGGCAGCGCCGGCCAGCCCGGCGCCCATCGAATGTGCCACGAGCATCACCGGTGACCCGGTCAGGTCCACGACGTCCTCGAGCAGCCCCACAGTGTCCGCCAGCAGCAGGTCGCCCGGGTCCGCCGCCAGCTGGGCGTGGGTGAACCGGGGCGAGGTGCCGTGCCCGCGGAAGTCCACCGCGAACAGGCGGTACGACGGACCCCACCGCCGCACAGCATCCGGCCAGCACAGCCCGGAGTCGGTCAGGCCGTGCAGCAGGACCAGGGTCCCGGCCGCCTCGGCGTCGCCCAGCTCGTGCACCGTCAGGCCTGCGGTCGAGATCATCGGAGGGCCGTACCGGTGAGAGAAGTCACCCGGGCATCGTAGGCGTCGGGGGGTCGGCGCGCGGTCGTGCGGACGGCATACCTGCAAGGAGGTGAGTCTGCCGCTGCGGGCCGCTGTGTGGGAGCGCGCCCGGGACGCGTGCCACCATAGGCGGGTCGTCCACGACCTCTTCCCACAAGGAGCCAGACCCGCGATGGATGCTGTGACCCAGACCCCCGCGCCGGTGAACGAGCCGGTCCTCGACTACGCCCCGGGCAGCCCCGAGCGCGCGACCCTCGAGGTGGCGCTCGCCAAGCTGGGCAGCGAGCGGGTCGACCTGCCCCACACCATCGGCGGCGAGCTGGTCATGGGCGCGGGCAAGAAGATCGACGTGCGCCAGCCGCACGCCCACAAGAAGGTCCTGGGCACCATGCGCAACGCGACGGTGGCCGACGCCGAGGCCGCCGTGAAGGCCGCCAAGGACGCGGCCCCCGGCTGGCGCGGCCTGTCCTTCGACGACCGCGCCGCCATCCTGCTCAAGGCCGCCGAGCTGCTCTCCGGCCCGTGGCGGGCCACCCTCAACGCCGCGACGATGCTGGGCCAGTCCAAGACGGCCTACCAGGCCGAGATCGACGCCGCCTGCGAGCTGATCGACTTCTGGCGCTACAACGTCCACTTCGCCCGGCAGATCCTGGCCGAGCAGCCCCCGGCCAACGCCAAGGGCATCTGGAACCGCACCGACCACCGCCCGCTCGAGGGCTTCGTCTACGCGATCACGCCGTTCAACTTCACCGCCATCGCCGGCAACCTGCCGACGGCCCCGGCCCTGATGGGCAACACCGTGGTGTGGAAGCCCTCGCCGACCCAGCAGCTGGCCGCGTCGCTGACGATGGAGCTGCTCGAGGAGGCCGGCATGCCCCCGGGCGTCATCAACATGGTGACCGGTGACGGGCTCAACGTCTCCAAGGTCGCCCTGGCCGACCCCGACCTGGCCGGCATCCACTTCACCGGGTCGACCCCGACGTTCCAGCACCTGTGGCAGGAGGTCGGCGCGAACCTGCCGAGCTACCGGAGCTACCCGCGCATCGTGGGCGAGACCGGCGGCAAGGACTTCATCCTGGCCCACCCCAGCGCCGACCCCGACGTGCTGCGCACCGCCATGATCCGCGGTGCCTTCGAGTTCCAGGGCCAGAAGTGCTCGGCCGCCTCGCGCGCCTACGTCCCGCGCAGCCTGTGGAAGCAGATCAAGGCCGACCTGGTCTCGATCACCGAGGGCCTGACCCAGGGTGACGTCACGGACCTGTCCAACTTCATGGGCGCCGTCATCGACGACCGGGCGTTCGCCAAGCACAAGGACGCCATCGACCGGGCGCACGCCACGTCGGGCATCAACGTCGTCGCCGGCGGCAAGTACGACGACTCCGAGGGCTACTTCGTGCGCCCGACGGTCCTGGAGATCGACGACCCGTCCGACGAGTCGTTCCGCACCGAGTACTTCGGCCCGATCCTGTCGGTGCACGTCTACCCCGACCGCACCTACGACAAGGTGCTGGACCAGATGGAGTCGTTCGCGCCCTACGGCCTGACCGGCTCGATCATCGCCCAGGACCGCGGCGTGATCGCCGACGCTACCGAGCGCCTGCGCTTCGCGGCCGGCAACTTCTACATCAACGACAAGCCGACCGGTGCCGTCGTGGGCCAGCAGCCCTTCGGTGGGGGCCGCGCGTCGGGCACCAACGACAAGGCCGGCGCCGCGCAGAACCTCCTGCGCTGGACCAGCGCGCGCTCCATCAAGGAGACCTTCGTGCCGCCGAAGACCCACGCGTACCCTCACATGGGCTGAGCCCCGGGAACGCACGACGGGAGGGTATGGCGAGTGGTCGCCATACCCTCCCGTCGCGCTGTGGCAGGCGGGTCAGTCGGCGAGCCAGGCCCGCCCGGTGGTGCGCTCGATGTCGATGGCGGCCTCGATGGCCGGCGCGGCGGCCTTCTCGACCTTGCCGCCGATGAGCGGGATGCGGGCCTTGAGCTCTCCGTCCACGGACTGGGTGGTGCCCTCGCCATGGGGGGCGAGGGCGAGCGTGCCCTGGAGCCCGACCGGCAGGTTGCCGACCGCGACGGTGATCTCGCCCCGGCGGGAGCCGTCGGGCGCGGCCGGGCCCCACGTGTGCGTCTCGGTCACCGGGAGCCGGTCGCCCACCATCCCCTTGACGAAGTCGGGGAACTCATCGGTGGGCATGGTGCGCTTGCTGACGATCTCGGTCTGCTCGCCGCGGGTCGTGATGGACACCTCGTGCTCCAGGGCGCCGGTGGCCTTGGCCTTGCGGTCCTGGAAGTCGCGGTCCGCGAGCATGGCGAAGACCTCGTCAGGGGTGGCGTCGTAGTCGATCGTGGCGCGAATCCTCATGCGGCCCACCGTAGTGGCGTAGCGCGGCTCAGGCTCGCGGCGGTGGCGCATCTCGCAGCGCCCGCGACTGGGCGCGCAGCACCTGGGTCAGCTCCTCGCACGTGCGCTGCAGCTTGGCCCGGGACCGGCCCAGCCCGGAGGACAACCGGTCGACCCGGGCCTGGTGCTCGGGCACCAGCGCGCGGCGGCGCTCGGCCTCCTCGGACGTCGCCGGCCCCCAGGCCTCCAGCACCCGGCCGTCGACGACGCGCAGCCCGTCCCGGGCGGCCCGGTCGGCGGCTCGACGCCCCTGCTCGTGGGCCTCGGCCAGCTCGGTGGCGTAGCGCTGCAGGGCCGCGCCGGCCTGGTCCAGTGCCCGTGCCGTGGCGGCCATGCCGGTCAGCGCAACCGTGACCCGGTCACGCGCGGCCGACCCGGCCGGGCCGCGCCACTGGGCCAGTCCGGCGCCGGTGCGGGCCAGCGTGGCCGCCCGGTCGGTCAGGTGGGCGGCCTCGCGCCGCATCGCGCCCCCGAGGCGGGAGCAGCCGGCCGGGTCGCCGAGGACCACCGGGTCGGTCACGGTGCGCCCTCGTCGGGCGTGGCAGAGCGCTCCGCCGCGGTGTAGCGGGCGGCGGCCTCGCGCAGGGCCCGGGTGCTCTCGCCGAAGGAGTCGGTCAACGCCCGCAGCGTGTCGGCCGCCTGCTCGACGAGCTGGTCGACCGCGTGCTGGGTCAGGGTGTCGCCGGTCTCGACGTAGTGGTCCAGCAGCTCGCCGGAGAGGGCGAAGGCCTCCTCCCGCGCGCGGGCCAGCCGCTCCGAGACCGCGAGCAGCGTGGCGGGGTCGACGCTCGGCTGGGCTGCCATGCCGCCGAGCCTACGGTGTCGGGCCCGCACCGCCCGGGTTACCCACAGGCGCCGGGGTGGCGCGGCTAGGGTGCGCGCATGGATGAAGAGTTCGTGGACTTCTCGAGGCCGCAGCCGGTCATCGCCGAGGGCGCCGAGGGCGACCGCCAGTTCGGGGAGGAGGGGGCGCGGCTCACCTACGGCAGCTACCTGCGCGTCGAGCAGCTGTTGTCCCAGCAGGTGCCCGAGACCAGCCCGCCGGCCCACGACGAGCTTCTCTTCATCGTCATCCACCAGGCCTACGAGCTGTGGTTCAAGCAGCTGCTGCACGAGCTCGAGGCCGCGCGCAACGCCATGGAGGAGGGCCGGCTCTGGTGGGCGCGGCACCTGCTGCGCCGGGTGGGCACGATCGAGGACGTCCTGGTCCACCAGATCGACATCCTGGAGACGATGACCCCGCAGGACTTCCTGGAGTTCCGGCACCGGCTGGCACCGGCCAGCGGCTTCCAGTCGGTGCAGTTCCGCGAGCTGGAGTTCCTCTCCGGCCACAAGGACCCCGGCTTCCTCCAGCGGTTCAAGGGCCTGTCCGCACAGGAGCGCGCGCGCCTCGACCGGCGCCTGGCCGAGCCGACCCTGTGGGACGCCTTCGTCGGCGTGCTCGCCCGGGCCGGCCTGCCCACCGGCGACGACACCGAGGTCAGCGCCAGCCTGGTCACCGTGGCCCGGGACCGGGGCACCTACGGCGAGATCTGGGAGCTGGCCGAGGTGCTGCTCGAGCACGACGAGCAGCAGGCGGCGTGGCGGGCGCGCCACGTGACCATGGTCGAGCGCCAGATCGGCACGAAGTCGGGCACCGGTGGCTCCTCCGGCGCGCCCTACCTGCGCAGCCGGCTGCCGATGCGCTTCTACCCGTTGCTGTGGGAGATGCGCGGCGCGCTGTGAGGTGAGCACGCGGCATACCCGGGCCGGTATGCCGTGTGGCCGCGTCCCCGAACCCGGCCACGTGCGCCTAGGTGGCAGCGCTAGGCTCGGGCCGGGCGCACAACGGCGTGCGCCAGGGCTTATCTGGGTGAGGAAATTTCAGCCATGTCGGCGTCGCTTGAGCAGTCCCGGTCGCAGTTGCTCCGCTCCGCAGCGGAGCTCGCAGAACGGGCGGGGGGTGAGGCGCTCGAGCGGTTCCTGCGCCGGTACTACCGGCACGTCGCCACCGAGGACCTGCTCGCCCGCGCGCCGGAGGACCTCCTCGGCGCGGCCCTGTCGCACAAGCAGCTCGCCCAGTCCCGTCCCGTCGGCACCGCCAACGTGCGGGTCTTCACCCCGACGGTGGAGGAGCAGGGGTGGTCCAGCGGCCACACCGTCATCGAGATCGTCACCGACGACATGCCCTTCCTGGTCGACTCGGTCACCGCCGAGCTGTCCCGCCAGGAGCGCTCGGTCTACCTCGTCGTCCACCCGCAGCTGACCGTCCGCCGTGACGCCGCCGGCGAGCTCGAGGAGATCCTCGACGTCGACAGCCTCGACGACGACGGCTTCGGTCAGGGCGTCGAGTCGTGGATGCACGTGGAGGTCGACCGCGAGAGCGACGAGGACGAGCGCGCGGCCATCGCCGCCGGCCTGTCCAAGGTGCTCTCCGACGTGCGCGAGGCCGTCGAGGACTGGCCCAAGATGCGCAGCACCTGCTCGGAGATCGCCGAGTCGCTCACGGCCCACCCGCCGGTCGGTGTGGACCCCGAGGAGGTCGCCGAGACCCGCCGGCTGCTGACCTGGCTGGCCGACAACCACTTCACCTTCCTCGGCTACCGCGAGTACGCCCTGACCAGCGAGGACGGCGACGACGTCCTGCGCGCCGTGCCGAGCACCGGGCTGGGCCTGCTGCGTTACGACCAGCCGCAGTCGGTCAGCTTCAGCCGGCTCACCCCCGAGGCCCGCGCCAAGGCCCGCGACAACCACCTGCTGATCATCACCAAGGCCAACTCCCGCGCCACGGTGCACCGCTCCACCTACCTCGACTACGTCGGGGTCAAGACCTTCGACGACCACGGCAACGTCACCGGCGAGCGCCGGTTCCTGGGCCTGTTCACCTCCAGCGCCTACACCGAGTCGGTGCTGCGGGTGCCGATCATCGACAACAAGGTCCGAAAGGTCCTGCAGGGCACCGGCTTCACCGCCGACAGCCACTCGGGCAAGGACCTGCTCGAGGTGCTCGAGACCTACCCGCGCGACGAGCTGTTCCAGACCGAGACCGAGGCGCTGACCGAGATCGCGACCGCGGTGCTGCACCTGCAGGAGCGCCGGCGGACCCGGCTGTTCCTGCGCCGTGATGAATACGGCCGGTTCATGTCGTGCCTGGTCTACATCCCGCGCGACCGCTACACCACGGCGGTGCGGCTGAAGATGGAGGCGCTGCTGCGCGCGGCGTTCCACGGCGCCAGTGTCGACTACACCACCCGGGTGTCCGAGTCGGTGCTCGCCCGGCTGCACTTCGTCGTGCGCGTGCGCTCCGGCGAGGCCATTCCCGAGGTCGACGAGGCGCTGCTGGAGCAGCAGATCGTCGACGCGACCCGCACCTGGGACGAGGACCTCGGCGAAGTCGCCCGCGCCGAGCACGGCGAGGAGGCAGCCGCCCGCCTGATCGGGTTGTATGGCAAGGCGTTCCCCGAGGCCTACAAGGAGGACTTCACCCCCCGCGTCGGCATCGTCGACCTGCGCCACATCGAGGCCCTGGAGTCCGCGGACTCGGTGCGGCTCAACCTCTACCAGGAGCCGGGCAGCCCGGCCCAGGAGCGCCGCTTCAAGCTCTACCGCCGTGGCCCGCTGTCCCTGACCGCGGTGCTGCCCCTCTTCACCCACCTCGGGGTCGAGGTCGTCGACGAACGGCCCTACGAGATCGACCGCGCCGACGGCGTGACTGTCTACGTCTATGACTTCGGCCTGGTCGCGCCGCGCTCGGACGCCTGGGCCGGCGGTGTGGGCGACGGGGGGGTGCGCGAGCTGTTCCAGGACGCGTTCTCCGCGGTCTGGGACGGGCGCGCCGAGAGCGACGGGTTCAACGCCCTCGTCCTCGAGGCCGGGCTGACCTGGCGCCAGGTGGTCATCCTGCGCGCCGTCGCCAAGTACCTGCGCCAGACCGGGTCCACCTTCAGCCAGGAGTATGTCGAGGCCGCCCTGGTCTCGAACGTCGCCATCGCCGCGCAGCTGGTCTCGCTGTTCGAGGCGCGCTTCGACCCCGCCGCCGGCACGGACCTGCAGGCCCGCGAGGACGCCCAGCAGGCCGTCGGCGAGGCGATCGAGTCGGCGCTGGAGCAGGTCGCCAGCCTCGACCACGACCGGATCATCCGGGCGTTCCTCGGGGTCATCCGGGCGACGCTGCGCACCAACTACTTCCAGCCCGACGCCGACGGGGCACCCAAGAGCTACGTCAGCTTCAAGCTGGACCCCAAGAAGGTCCCCGACCTTCCGGCGCCGCGGCCGATGTTCGAGATCTGGGTCTACAGCCCCCGCGTCGAGGGCGTGCACCTGCGCTTCGGCAAGGTCGCCCGCGGTGGCCTGCGCTGGAGCGACCGGCGTGAGGACTTCCGCACCGAGGTCCTCGGCCTGGTCAAGGCGCAGATGGTCAAGAACGCCGTCATCGTGCCCACCGGGTCCAAGGGCGGGTTCTTCGCCAAGGCCCTGCCCGACCCGACCGTTGACCGCGACGCGTGGCTCGCGGAGGGGGTCGCGTCATACAAGCTGTTCATCTCGGGGATGCTCGACGTGACCGACAACCTCGTCGGCACCGATGCCGTCCCGCCGCAGCACGTGGTCCGCCATGACGAGGACGACACCTATCTGGTCGTCGCCGCCGACAAGGGCACCGCGACCTTCTCCGACATCGCCAACGGGGTGGCGCAGTCCTACGGCTTCTGGCTCGACGACGCGTTCGCCTCCGGTGGCTCGGCCGGCTACGACCACAAGGCCATGGGCATCACGGCCCGCGGCGCGTGGGAGTCGGTCAAGCGGCACTTCCGCGAGATGGGCATCGACACGCAGAAGGAGGACTTCACCGCGGTCGGCGTCGGCGACATGAGCGGCGACGTCTTCGGCAACGGGATGCTGCTCTCCGAGCACATCCGGCTCGTGGCCGCGTTCGACCACCGGCACATCTTCCTCGACCCCGACCCGGTCTCGGCCACGTCCTACGTCGAGCGTCGCCGGCTGTTCGACCTGCCCCGTTCCTCGTGGGCCGACTACGACAGCAGCCTGATCAGCGAGGGCGGCGGGGTGTTCCCGCGCTCGGCCAAGGCGGTGCCGATCAGCGAGCAGGCCGCGGCGGCGCTCGGGCTGCCGCGCGGGGTGAGCACGATGACCCCCGCCGAGCTGATGAAGGCGATCCTGCTGGCGCCGGTCGACCTGCTGTGGAACGGCGGCATCGGCACCTACGTCAAGGCCTCCTCGGAGTCCCACGCCGACATCGGCGACCGGGCCAACGACGCCATCCGCGTCGACGGCAACGCGTTGCGCTGCAAGGTGATCGGCGAGGGTGGCAACCTCGGCCTGAGCCAGCTCGGCCGCATCGAGGCGTCGTTCGCCGGGGTGCGCGTCAACACCGACGCGATCGACAACTCCGCCGGTGTGGACACCTCCGACCACGAGGTCAACATCAAGATCCTCCTGACCGGGCTGATGCGCGACGGCGACCTGACGCTGAAGCAGCGCAACACCGTGCTGGCCTCGATGACCGACGAGGTCGCCCAGCAGGTGCTGCGGGACAACTACGAGCAGAACGTCCTGCTGGGCAACGCCCGGGCGCAGGAGCACGCGATGCTGCCGGTGCACAAGCGCCTCATCCACTGGCTGGAGGAGCGCGGCGACCTCGACCGCGAGCTGGAGTTCCTGCCCTCGGACAGCGAGATCGACCGCCGCCAGGACGCCGGCCTGGGCCTGAAGTCGCCGGAGTTCTCGGTGCTGGTGGCCTACGCCAAGCTGGCCCTCAAGGAGGACCTGCTGCCGACCGGGCTGCCGGACGACCCGTGGTTCCAGGCGACGCTGACCGACTACTTCCCCGAGCCGATCCGCGAGCACTACCAGCAGGAGCTGGCCAGCCACCCGCTGCGCCGCGAGATCGTCACCAACGCCGTGGTCAACTCCATGGTCAACCGGGGCGGCATCACCTTCGCCTTCCGGGCCTCGGAGGAGACCGGGGCCACACCGGAGCAGGTCGCCCGGGCCTACGTCGTGTGCCGCGAGGTGTTCAACCTGCGCGACTACGTCACCGCGGTGGAGGACCTTGACAACGTCGTCTCCACGGCGACCCAGACCGCGCTCTACCTGGAGTTCCGCCGACTCCTGGACCGCGGGGTGCGCTGGTTCCTGCAGAACCGCCCGGCGACGCTGGACGTGGCCGCCGAGGTCGAACGGTTCCGCGGGGTCGTCGAGCACCTCGGTCCGCAGGTGCCCCAGCTGCTGCAGGGCAACGAGCGCAAGCGGCTCGAGCGCCGGGCCCGGGAGCTGGAGCACGTCGGTGCCCCCGGCGCCATGGCGACGGACGCCGCCGGCCTGCTCGACCGGTTCTCGCTGCTGGACGTGGTGGAGATCGCCGCCGACACCGGCCGCGAGGCCGCGGAGGTCGCGCCGCTGTACTTCGCGCTCTCCGAGCGGTTCGGCATCGACGCGATGCTCGGCCAGGTCACGATGCTGCCCCGCGACGACCGGTGGGACGCCCTGGCCCGCGCCGCGCTGCGCGACGACCTGTATGCCGTGCTGGAGGCCCTCACCAAGTCGGTCCTGGAGGGCACCGAGCCGGGTGAGACCCCGCGGGAG
Source organism: Oryzihumus sp. (assembly GCF_054325275.1). Lineage (NCBI taxonomy): Bacteria > Bacillati > Actinomycetota > Actinomycetes > Micrococcales > Intrasporangiaceae > Oryzihumus > Oryzihumus sp. The sequence continues at coordinate 48,257 of NZ_JBTCWL010000006.1, read as the reverse complement.
CGGATCGACGCGTGGTCGGCGGCCAACGCCGAGCAGCTGTCCCGGGCCCGGGTGGCGCTCTCGGGCATCCAGCGCCTGGAGCACCCCGGCATCTCGGCACTGTCCGTGGCGCTGCGCACGCTGCGTGGCGTCATCCGCAGCGGAGCCGCCACCGTCTGACGTCGCGCGTGACCGCGGATCGGCAGTCGTGCCAACGGCTTCCGATCCGCGGGCACCTGCGTCGTCGGCGGGCCGCTGCCGACTAGGCTCGCTGGTGTGCCGACCCTGACCGACGTGCTGCGGGAGCAGACCGACCTGACGCCCGCGGACGTCGAGTGGCTGCACCTGCTGGTCGGGGACTGGCAGCTGCTCTCGGACCTGTCCTTCGCCGACCTGGTCCTGTGGGCGCGCTCGCGCGACCGCGGCTGGGTCGCGGTGGCGCACGTGCGCCCCACGACCGGCCCCATGGTGTTCTTCGACGACTACGTCGGGCGCCGGGTGGGCTCGGGCCGCCGGCCGCTGCTGGACCAGGCCTTCGACGGGGTCCGGATCATCCGGGAGCGCGACCCGGAGTGGCGTGACGACATGCCGATCCGCGAGGAGGCCATCCCGGTGGTGCGAGAGGGGCGGCCGATCGCGGTGCTGACCCGGCACACCAACCTCGCCACGATGCGCACGCCGAGCCGCCTGGAGCTGACCTACCTTGCGACGGCCGACGCGCTGGCCCGCATGGTGGCCTCGGGGGAGTTCCCCACCCGGGGGGCCGCCCCGACCGGGCAGCGCCGGGGCGCCCCCCGGGTGGGCGACGGGGTGATCCGGCTCGACCCCGACGGCACGGTCAACTACGCCAGCCCCAACGCGGTCTCGGCGATCCACCGTCTCGGGCACGTCGGCGACGTGGTCGGGTCGTCGCTGTCACGGATCATCTCCGAGGTGCTGCACGACGAGTCCCCGGTCGACGAGGGGCTGCCGCTCGTGACCAGCGGCCGGGCGCCGTGGCGCACCGACGTGGAGACCCGTGGGGCCAGCGTCTCGCTGCGGGCGATCCCGCTGATGGAGGCCGGGCACCGGATCGGCGCGATCGTGCTGCTGCGCGACGTCAGCGAGCTGCGCCGGCGCGAGCAGGAGCTGCTCACCAAGGACGCGACGATCCGCGAGATCCACCACCGGGTGAAGAACAACCTGCAGACCGTTGCCGCCCTGCTGCGGCTGCAGGCGCGCCGGCTGCCCGAGAGCGAGGGCAAGGCCGCGCTGGAGGAGGCGGTGCGCCGGGTGGCGGTGATCGCGCTGGTGCACGAGACGCTCAGCCAGGGCTTCGACGAGACGGTCGACTTCGACGAGATCGCCGCGCGCGGGCTCTCCAGCGTCGTCGAGGTGGCCACCCGCGAGGTGCCGGTGCGCACCGTGCGCACGGGGTCGTTCGGCCGGCTCCGGGCCGAGGACGCGACCGCGCTGGCCATGGTGGTCAGCGAGCTGGTGCAGAACGCCGTCGAGCACGGGCTCGCCGCGCAGGGCGGTCAGCTGACGGTGGACGCCCGCCGCAGCACCGAGGGGGAGGAGGAGGTGCTCAGCGTCACCATCACCGACGACGGCGCCGGCCTGCCGGAGGACTTCGACCCCGGCCGCTCAGGGCTGGGGACGCAGATCGTCACCTCGCTGGTGCAGGACATGCGCGGCCGCATCACCTGGGAACGCGCAAAGCCGCGCGGAACCACGGTGCGGTTCGTCGCGCGGCTTCGTCCTCGCGGGGACGGATGACGTCGTGGGACAGGCTCCCGGGGCTCAGCCGGCCCGGCGGGCGCGGGCGTTGCGGCGCTTGAGGGCGCGGCGCTCGTCCTCGGACAGGCCACCCCAGACACCGGCGTCCTGGCCGGTCTCGATGGCCCACTTCAGGCAGGTGTCCACGACCTCGCACCGTCGGCAGACAGCCTTCGCCTCTTCGATCTGGAGAAGTGCCGGACCGGTGTTCCCGATCGGGAAGAACAGCTCGGGGTCCTCTTCCAGGCAGGCAGCGCGGTTGCGCCAGTCCATCAGGATCGTGCTCCTTGAATCGTGGCCGTGGGTCAGCGTCGTAGGCGTCGGGTCAGGCGTTGGGTGAACGGGGGGCCGTGTCGGTCCATGATCGGCCGCAGGCACAAGTGCCCATGCTACCGAGTCGTAACTTCCGTGTCAGGCCCGAGTCCATTCTTGGGCAGGTGGTGCGTTCTGGCCAACGGATTCGGCCGCTGCCGTGTTCCGGGAGACCAGAGTCACAGATCGCGTGCGCCCGCGACAAGAGCCGTGACTGACATTTGTCGTCCGGCATCTCGCATGGTCACACACCACCCTGTCACGCCGGTCACGGGGGTGTCGTGTGGTGGGGCGCCACCGACGCCGCCATCACGGGTGGGAGGCCCCGCCGGATACCCTCGTCCGCGTGACGACCACCCCCGAGCCCACCATCCGCCGGGCCGCCCGCGTCGCCGCCGGCGTCCTCGTCGTGCAGGCCCTCGCCATCCTCGGCTTCACGGTCTTCTACCTGGTGGAGCTGGTCCGGGGCGAGACCAGCAACAGCAGCCGCGCCGTGATGTCGATGGTGCTGTTCGTCATCGCGATCGCGTTCCTCGGCCTGCTGGCCTGGGGGCTGTGGCACGGCCTGCGGTGGGCCCGGACACCGGCGGTCGTCTGGCTCGCGCTGCTGCTGCCCGTGGCGTGGGGGATGTTCCAGTCGGGGGTGGCGTTGATCGGCGCGCTGGTGCTCCTGACCGCCGTCGTCGGCATCGGCGCCACCGTGCTCTCGGGACGCGAGACCGGCTGAGCCGCAGGGCTGCCGCTCAGCCGGACGTCGCCACCTGCACGGGTGTCACGACGCCCTGCTGGACCAGCAGGCCACGCCCGGGTGGGCCCGGTTCTGCCGCCCGGACCCGCACGCCGAGCAGGTCGCCGTCGGCGAGACCGGCCGGTCGCAGCAGCACCCCGGTGCGGTGGCGGCGCGCCTCCGTGGTCAGCCCGCGGAAGGTCGCCGACAGCTCGTCGGTGGCGCCCGCACAGAGCACCACAACCCGTCCGCGACGGCTGCGCAGCACCTCGACCAGCGTCTCCTCCACGGGTGTGTCCAGCAGCAGCTCGGCGTCGTCGACGAGGACCACCAGGTCGTCGTGTCGTTTGACCAGGGAGAGCATCGCCTCCCGGTCATGCGCGTCGACCAGCTCGGCCACACCGTCGGCCGACAGGCCCGTCACCGGTGAGGGCCGCGGTGCGACCACGGCGACCGGCCGGGCGGCCGCGGCGAGGTGGCGGGCCATGGCGCACAGCGCCGTCGACCGTCCGCTGCCGGGAGGCCCGGCGACCAGGACCGCGGGGCTGTGGCGCAGGTCGACGCCGACCGCCTCCGCCGCGTCACCTCCCACGCCGAGTCGTGCCCAGTCGGCGGCGGCGAGGTCGCCGACGGGTGTGGTCGGCAGGGCGCTGTCGACCACGGCGTCGGGTAGCGCCCGGAGGCGCAGCGGCGTGGCGACACCTGTTGCGTCGCCGGCGTGACCGGACCAGCCCTCGGCCACCTCGGCGAGGGCTCGCGTCTGCGCGGCTGCGCCACCGGGGGCCAGCAGGGCCAGCTGCAGCTCGACGTGGTCGTGGGCCCGGACGGCCCGTCCCGGCGGGGGCTCGTGCGGCACGGCGGACGACGGGATCCCGGCCATGACGAGGTCGGTCGGGTCGGTCAGGGGCAGGACGAGCTTGTCCGGCACCAGCGACGACACCTGGGAGAGCAGCAGGTCCCGACCCCCGGCGAGCAGCAGCGAGATCCCTGCGGCCGGGCCGTCGCGCAGGATCCGCAGCAGCTGGTCGGTGGGCCGGCCGTGGTCGACGCCCACGAACGCCTGGGTCAGCCCCTCCCAGCCGTCGACCAGGAGCACCAGCCACGGCAGCGGCGTGCCCTGCGCCTCGCGGCAGGCGTCGCGCTGCTCCTGGACCGAGCCCACACCGAGCTCGCCGAGTAGCTGCTGACGCCGGGTGAGCTCCTGCACCAGGCGGCTGACGAGGCGGGCGGCGCGGGGCACGTCCTGCCGGCCCACGACCGTGCCTGTGTGTGGCAGCGAGGCCAGCGCCTGCAGGCCGCCGGAGCCCCCGTCGAGGGCATGCAGGTGCAGGTCGCCGGGGGAGTGGCGACCGGCCAGGGACCCGGCCATGGTTCGCAGTGCGCTGGTGCGCCCGCTGCGGGCGGCACCGACGAAGGCGAGGTGCCCGTCACGGCCCGGCTGCCAGGTGAGCACCTCCTGGCTCTGCCGGTCGGGGCGGTCCGCCACCGCGTAGGGCACCGCCGGACCGGTGGCCGGCCCGAGGTCGCCGAGCAGCACCTGGCCGGGAAGCGGCGGCAGCCACGGCCGGGTGACCGGGTCGAGCGCGGTCGCCGCCGCGGCGGTCCGGACCGACTCCACGATGCGGACGAGGTCGGTCGGGCCCTGGGCGAGGGCGCCGACCGGGCGGCGAGCGGGTGGGTCACCGAGCTGGTCGCGCACCTGGACCTCAACCTCGACCTCGGGGACCTCGGGGGCGGACTCCCGGCCACCGACGCGTGCCGTCTGGAACGCCACGAGCGGACCGCACCCGCTGCGCAGTACTGCCCGTCCCGGGGTGCGTTCGGAGATCGTGGCCGCGTCGGGGGCGTCGATCACGTCCTCGGAGTCCACCCGGTCACGCACCCGCAGGGCGATCCGCAGCGAGACGTTCGCCTTGATGTCGGCCGTCACGACGCCCGCGGGGCGCTGGGTCGCCAGGACGAGGTGCACGCCGAGGGAGCGACCCACTGCCGCCACCCGCAGCACGCCGTCGAGGAAGGCCGGCAGGTCCTCGGCGAGCACCCGGAACTCGTCCACGACGAGCACCAGCCGCGGCAGGGCCGGCCCGGGACGGATGGCCAGCGCGTGGTAGTCGTCGATGTCCTTGACGCCGGCCTCGCGCAGGATGCGCTCCCGCCGGGTCAGCTCCGCCCGGAGCGAGACCAGCGCCCGCTCGGCGAGCTGGTCGTCGAGGTCGGTGACCAGACCCAGGGTGTGTGGCAGGCGGGCGCAGTCCTTGAACGCCGCACCGCCCTTGTAGTCGACGAGGACGAAGCCGAGCTCGTCCGGCCGGTTGGCCAGCGCCAGCGAGGCGATCACCGTCTGCAGCAGCTCGGACTTGCCCGCGCCGGTCGTGCCCCCGACGAGCAGGTGAGGCCCCTCGCGGCGCAGGTCCACGGCATACGGGCCTTCGGCCGCGACCCCGAGCAGTGCCATCGTCGAGCGGGGCAGGCGCGCCCACTGTCGCGCCACCGCCTCGGCGTCGGTGGCGTCGAAGGGCAGCACGTCGAGCAGCCGGGCCTGATCGGGCACCTCGGCGGTGTCGTCCTCGGGGGTGGCGTCGCGCAGCGGGGCCAGCGCGCGGGCGAAACGCTCGGCCCAGGCGGCCGCGACCTGGTCGGGCACCACGTCGGGCACGGCCGGCGCGCCGGTGACCTGCACCCGCAGGCGGGGGCTGACCTGGCCGACCAGGTGCACCGTGGCCCGGGCCTCCAGCGGCAGCCGGGCCGCCTCGTCGTCCAGACAGAGGAAGTGGACGCCGACGCCCGGCCCCTCCTCCAGCAGCGCCGCGACCCCCGGCACCGTGCGCAGCCGGTGGGCCCCGGCGAGCACGACGACCACCCGGTGGCCCTTCCAGGGGCGCCCGTCGTGGGGCGCCGACGCGCGGCGCTCGGCGACGAGCCCGGTCAGCTCGGCGACCCGGCGGCGCACCTGGTCACCGGTGGGGGAGAGCACCCCCAGGAGCGCGCGGCAGTCCTCGCCGGGACCGGGACGGCAGTGCGGCAGGTATGCCGTCCAGGCCAGGTCCGCAGCACGGCTCGTGTCCGAGGCCAGGACCACGAGGCGCACGTCCCGAGGGGAGTGCCAGCCACAGGCCTGGGCGATGAGGGCGCGCACCAGGCCGGTCGCCGGTCCCCGGGCGCCCGCCACGCCGAGCACCCCGACGTCGGCCAGGGACACCCCGACCGGCACCCGCTGCACCTCCGGCGTGGTGCGCCGGTGGGCCTCGTCGGGCTCCACCACGGTCACCCGCGACGGCAGGTCGGCGGTGCCGACCCGGAGCAGCAGCAGGTCGTCCTCGGTGCGGCGCCGCTCCCACAAGCGGGCGTGCGGGCCCTCGACGGTGGCCAGCAGCTCGGCGAGGTCCGGCAGCTGGGTGTGCCGGCGCGCGGACTCCTCGAGCAGGGCGGCCTCGACCCGCGCCCGGGCGGCGGTGAGCTCGCGTTCGTGGTCGGCGCGGGCGCGGGCATGGGAGCGCCGCCCGGACCGCCGGTCCCCGATGACGTTGCCCAGCATCATCGCCGGCCCCATGAGGGCGAACAGCAGGTAGACCGGCGAGTGGGTCAGCACCGCCATGGGGACCGCCAGGGCCAGGGGCACCACGCTCGCCAGCAGCGGCACCCGCGGGGCCTCCCGCTGCCGCGGGCGGGCCGGCAGGCAGACCTCGACCGGCTCCGGAGGCGGCAGGATCCGCGGGCTGCGGTTGACCAGGAGGTGTCCGAGCCCGTCCTCGTGCACCGCCGCCGGTGCGCTCCCCGGGACACGCAGGACGACCGTGCTCGAGCCCAGTACGACCCGGTTGCCGGTGGTCAGGGGATGGGGCCGCCCGACCAGGGCGTCGCCGTCGACGACGGTGCCGTTGGTCGAGCCGAGGTCCTCGACAGTGACGCCGGCGTGCCGGACGGTGACCCGGGCGTGGCGGCGGGACAGGTCCGGGTCCTCGATGCGGATCGCCGCCTCGGCGCCGCGACCCACGACGTGCTCGCCCGGCGTCAACCGGTGCACCTGCCCGCAGTCAGGACCGCCGACGACGTGCAGCTCGAGCACGCCGGGCACGCCCGAACGGTCGCGCATGCCGGGGTCGTCCAGTGTCACCAGCGCCCCCTCGAGCAGCGGTGGGCTGCCGACGGGGTGGCCGCCGGGGACGGCCATGCCGTCGACGAACAGGGCCGGCGACCGGCCGGCATACCCGCTGGCCTCGGCGAGGGCGGGGCCGAGGTCCGCGGCGGTCGCACCCGGTGGGGTGCGGACCGTGACGTCGACGGGCACGCCGGCACCGGCCGGGGCGACGACGGACAGACGGATCTCCATGGCCGCACCCCCTCGCGGTGGCGCCCGCGGGTTCGGGTCGCTCGTTGGCATTGTGCTGGGAGTCGGGGCCCGGAACGGCTGTGTCCACAGGGTTCCCGGGCCGGCCGCCGCGTTGTCCACAGGCAGGTCCTTCGCCCCGGCGCGGGCTCACGCCGCCGCCCTACCCTCGGTCCGGTCAGCTGCCGGGTCACGCCCGGCGCCGGAGCGACGTTCGGGGGACGCGGCGTGGACGCGGTGAGCACGGTCGAGGGCGAGGTGCGCGAGCTGATCCGGCGCTCAGGGTTGGACCCGGCCCGGGACGCCCGCGAGGTGCGCCAGCTGGTGCGGGACGCGGTGGCCGACTACGACGAGCGGTCGCTGCACGGTGGCCTGCCGGCGCTCGCCGACCTGGACGCGGCAGCGAAGTCGGTGCTCGACGCGGTGGCGGGGCTCGGTCCGCTGCAGGGCTATCTCGAGGACCCCCGGGTCGAGGAGATCTGGATCAACGCGCCGGGCAAGGTGTTCGTGGCGCGGGACGGCGTGGCCGAGCTGACCACGACCATCCTGACCGCGGCGGACGTGCGCGACCTCGTGGAGCGCATGCTGCGCACCTCGGGCCGCCGGGTCGACCTGTCCTCGCCGTTCGTCGACGCGACCCTGGCTGACGGGTCGCGCCTGCACGTGGTCATCCCCGACATCACGCGGGAGCACTGGCTGGTCAACATCCGCAAGTTCGTCGTCAAGGCCGACCACCTCGACGACCTCGTGCGGCTCGGGACCCTGACCCGCCAGGCTGCGCGCTTCCTCGAGGCGGCGGTCGTCAGCGGGCTGAACATCCTGGTGGCCGGCGGCACCCAGGCCGGCAAGACGACGATGCTCAACTGCCTCGCCGCGGCGATCCCTCCCCGGGAGCGGGTGGTGACCTGTGAGGAGGTCTTCGAGCTCAAGATCCCGCTGCGCGACGTGGCCTCGATGCAGTGCCGGCAGCCCAGCCTCGAGGGCACGGGCGAGGTGCCGCTGCGCCGCCTGGTGACCGAGGCGCTGCGGATGCGGCCCTCCCGGATCATCGTCGGCGAGGTGCGCCAGGCCGAGAGCCTGGACCTGCTGATCGCGTTGAACAGCGGCCTGCCAGGCATGTGCAGCCTGCACGCGAACAGCGCCCGCGAGGCCGTCACGAAGATGTGCACCCTGCCGCTGCTGGCCGGTGAGAACGTCGGCAGCCGGTTCGTCGTGCCGACGGTGGCCGGCTCGGTCGACGTGGTCGTGCACCTCGGCCTCGACCGCGACGGCGTGCGCAGGGTCCGCGAGGTCGCAGCGGTCCCCGGACGGGTCGAGGCCGGGGTGGTGGAGATCGCCGACCTGTTCGTCCGCCGGGACGGGCAGCTGCGGCGGGCGGACGGCTTCCCGCCGCACGCGGACCGCTTCGAGCGCGCCGGCTACGACCTGGTCACCCTGCTGGCCCAGGACGCGTCATGACCGGCCTGCTCGTGGGGCTGCTGCTCGGAGCCGGGCTCTTCTGCATCTGGTGGTCCTGCTGGACGCGGCCGCCGGCCCGGGAGCGTGCGCACGCACGACGGCGGGCCCGCCTTGCCGACGAGCTGGTCCAGGCGGGCCTCGACGGCGTGCGCCCGGCGGCGCTGGTGCTGGGCTCGATCGTCGCGGGTGCGGTGGTGCTGGCCGGCTTCTGGGCGACGACCCGAGTGCTGCCGGTGGCCGGGTGCTTCGCGGCCATGACGGCTTGGGCGCCGGTCGGCCTGGTGCGCGCCCGGGCACGCAGCCGCCGGGCGGTGCTGCGTGAGCTGTGGCCGGACGCCGTCGACAACCTCGCCTCGGGGGTCCGCGCCGGCCTGGCCCTGCCGGAGGCGCTGGGACAGCTGCAGGCCCGAGGGCCGGAGGAGCTCCGGCCGGCCTTCGCGGCTTTCGCCGAGGACTACCGCGCCACCGGCCACTTCCAGTCCTGCCTCGACCGGCTCAAGGAGCGGCTCAGCGACCCCGTCGCCGACCGGCTCGTGGAGTCCCTGCGCATCGCGCGCGATGTCGGGGGCAGTGACCTGGGCCGGCTGCTGCGCACCCTGTCGACGTTCCTGCGCGACGACGCGCGGACCCGGGCCGAGCTGGAGACCCGCCAGGGCTGGACAGTCAACGCCGCACGGCTGGCGGTGGCCGCGCCGTGGCTGGTGCTCGCGATGATGTCCACACGCACCGGCGCGCTGGCGGCCTACGGCCGCCCGGCCGGGGTGGCGGTCCTGGTCGGCGGTGGGGTGGTCTGCCTGGTCGCCTACCGCGTCATGCTGCGGATCGGGCGCCTGCCCGAGGACCCCAGGGTGCTGCGATGAGCCTGCACGCGCTGCTGAGCGGTGGCTGGTCCTGGGCCGGCGCGGTCCTGGGCCTGTGCTGGGCTGCCGGCGCCGCGCTGGTCGTCGCCGGGCTGCCGCTGCGACGGCGCCCCGGCCTGGAGCAGCGCCTGGCCCCCTACCTGCGCGACACGCCGCGGCCCTCGCGACTGCTCGGCGCAGGCGGCCACACGCCCGGGCTTCCGGCCCTGCTCGTGCCGCTGGTGGCCCGGCTCGCCGACGGGGTCGACCGCGTCATGGGCGGTCGCACGTCGGTGCGGCGACGGCTCGAGCGGGCCGGTCGCCGCCCGGACGTCGAGGCGTTCCGGGCCGAGCAGGTGCTGTGGGGCGCCGCCGGCGGGCTCGCGGGCATGGCGCTGGCGGCGACGCTGTGGTGGCGCGGCAAGGGCAGCGCCACCGGGCTGGTGCTCCTCGTGGTCCTCGCGGTCGCCGCCGGGGTCGTCGCACGCGACCAGCGGCTGAGCCACCAGGCCAGCAGCCGTGAGGCCCGCATGCTGCGGGAGTTCCCCACCGTCGCCGAGCTGCTCGCCCTGGCCATCGGGGCTGGAGAGGGCACGGTCGGCGCCCTCGAGCGGGTGTGCCGCCTCTCCGGCGGGGAGCTGGCCGCGGAGCTGCGTCACTGCCTCGCCGACGCCCGTGCCGGCGCCACGCTCCCGCACGCGCTGCAGGGGCTGGCCGACCGCACCGGCCTGCCGAGCCTGGCCCGCTTCGTCGACGGGATCGTCATCGCGGTCGAGCGCGGCACCCCGCTGGCGGACGTCATGCGGGCCCAGGCCCAGGACGCACGCGAGGCCGGCCGGCGCGCGGTGCTGGAGCAGGGCGGGCGCAAGGAGATCGCGATGATGATCCCCGTCGTCTTCCTCGTGCTGCCGGTCACCGTGCTCTTCGCGATCTACCCGGGCGTGGCGTTCCTGGAGTTCTCGATCTGACCACCGACCGTTCCACCGAACGAGGGAGAAGACGATGACGGACACACGGTCCATGACGGCGCGGCTGCTCGGCCTGGTGCAGCAGCTGGGCCACCGGGGACGCGCCCGGCTCGGCGCGCCGGACCGGGGCGACGTGCCCGGGTGGGTCCTGATCACGCTGATGACCGCGGGTCTGGTCACGGTGCTCTGGGCCCTGGCCGGGGACCAGCTGCAGACGATGTTCACCCAGGCGATGGCCTCGGTGACCGGGCCGCGGTGAGCCGCCCAGCCCGGACGCTCGGGGACCGCGGCTCGGCCGTCGTCGACTTCGTGATGGTGTCCGTGCTGGTCAGCTCGTTGTTCCTGGCCGTGTTCCAGGTGGGGGTGGCGGTGCACGTGCGCAACACGTTGATCGCCTGCGCCGCCGAGGGGGCCCGATTCGGTGCCCGCGCCGACAGCACGCCGGACGATGGTGCGGCCCGCGCCCGAGCCCTGATCAGCGCCAGCCTCTCCAGCCGCTGGGCGCAGGGCGTCAGCGCCTCGGAGCGCCCGGTCGGCGGGGTTCGGGTGGTGCAGGTGGACGTGTCCGCACCGCTGCCGGTGCTGGGGTGGTTCGGCCCGTCCGGCGCCCTGGCCGTGCGCGGCCGGGCCTTCGCCGAGAGGCAGTGAGGGCGGTGGGCGCGGTGCGGGCCTGGTGCCGACGGCGACTGGTCGCCGACCGCGGCAGCGCGGTGGTCGAGTTCGTCTTCCTGGTCGTGCTGCTCATGGTGCCCATCGCCTACCTGGTCATGGTCATGGCCAGGTTGCAGGCCGGTGCGTATGCCGTGTCCGCCGCGGCGCGCGAGGCCGGCCGTGCCTACGTGACCGCACCGACGGCCCGGCAGGCACCCGCCCGGGCCACCGCGGCGGCCGGGCTGGCCTTCGGGGACCAGGGCTTCACCCACGACACTCGGCTCTCGCTGCGCTGTGACGGTGACCCGTGCCTGCGCCCCGAGGGGCGGGTCGCGGTCACCGCCGGGGTGAGTGTGCCCCTGCCGCTGGTGCCCTCGTTCCTGTCCGGGGTGGTGCCCACGTCCGTGCCGGTCACCGCCACCCACACCGAGACCGTCGAGCGCTTCGGCGGCCGGCGATGATCCGGTGGTGCCGTGCCCGGTTCGCCCGGCTCCGGCGGGACGGCGAGAAGGGGCAGGTGCTCCTGCTGGTGCTGGGGTTCACGGTCGTGGCGCTGCTGTTGGTCGTCGGGGCGGTGGACGTGACGGCGCTGCAGCTGGCCCGGATCCGGCTGACCGACGCGGCCGACGGTGCCGCCCTCGCCTCCGCCGACGAGCTCGACCGCGCCGGCACCTACCGCCACGGGGTGGACCGGTCGCTGCGGGTCGGCGACGGGGACGTGCAGGCCGCGGCCACGGCATACCTGCAGGTGCAGGGCCGACCGCAGGGGGTCACCGACTGGCGGCTGCTGCCCGGCACGGGCAGCCCGGACGGGCAGTCCGCGGTGGTGCGGCTGCAGGGGACTGCGCAGGTCCCGCTGCTGTCCTCGGTGGTGTCCGCGCTCGGTGACAGCATCACCATCACCGTCCAGTCGCGCGCCCGCGCAGAGGTGCGCTGAGCGGGCGCGCGCGGGCGCTGCGAGCGTTGCCAGCACGGCACATCCGGGGTCGTCCCGAACCCCGAGGGCGGGTCCCGCCCCGCGAGGGCGGCCAACTAAGGTTGGCCCACTGAGACCAAGAGAGAGGACCCCATGGAAGGGCAGCGGATCGCCGGCCGCTACCACGTGGTGCGAGCCATTGGTCGTGGCGGCATGGGCACGGTCTGGTTGTGCCGGGACGAGGTCCTCGGCCGCGAGGTCGCGGTCAAGCAGATCGGCGCGCTGCCAGGGGAGTCCGTCGTCGAGAAGAAGCGGGCCATGCGCGAGGCCCGCGCGGCCGCGGCCCTCAACCACCACAACGCCGTCGCCGTCTACGACGTCGTCGACCACGACGACCGCCCCTGGCTGGTCATGGAGTTCGTCGACGGGCACACCCTCGCCGAGGAGATCAGCCGCGAGGGACGTCTCTCGCCCCAGCGCGCCGCCGACATCGGCTCCCAGCTCGCCAGCGCGCTCTCGCGCGCCCACGAGCGGCGCATCGTCCACCGCGACATCAAGCCGGCCAACGTCCTCATCGACCGCTGGGGCCGGCCCAAGATCAGCGACTTCGGTATCGCGCGTGGCCATGGCGACGACCAGCTCACCCAGACCGGGTTCGTCACCGGCACCCCCGGCTACCTCTCGCCCGAGCTAGCCCGCGGCGGCGACCCGGACGCGGCCTCGGACGTGTGGGCGCTCGCGGCCACCATCTACGCCGCCGTGGAGGGCCGCGGTCCCTACGAGTCGCGGCCCAACCCGATCGCCGTGCTGCAGACCATCGCCACGCAGCGCCCGCGTGAGACCGAGCACGCCGGCCCGCTCGAGCCCGCCCTCGCCGCGATGATGCACGAGGACCCGGCCCAGCGCTGGGACATGGCGACCGCAGCCAAGCAGCTCGCCCGGATCGCCCGCGACGGCCAGGCCGCGGTGACCCCGGCGCCCACCCGGGTGCAGCCCGCGGTGCCCTCCGCTCACGTCGACGAGCCGACCCGGCCGTGGAAGGCCCCGGCTGCCGGTGCCGCTGCCGGTGCTGCGGCCGGCGCCGCTGGTGCTGGTCCTGCGAACGCCGCCCCGGCGAAGGCCCAGGGCGCGGCGCCTGCCGCCTCCTCCGGCGCTGCGACGGCTTCCTCCGGCGCTGCGCCGGCCGGCCCGGACACGGCCCGTGCCGGCTCGACGGCCACGCCAGCCGCGCCGACTGCCCGGCAGGACTCGGCACCGACCGCCCGGCAGGCAGCGACGCCGGCAGCCTCCGCCGCCGACGGCTCCGGGGTGTCCGACGACAGCGACGTGATCGACACCCGCCGCCGGGGCAAGGCTCTGCCGGTCGTCGCGCTCGCGCTCGTGCTCCTGCTGCTCCTGGGCGGCTACGCCCTGAGCCACCGCAGCGGCACGTCGTCCGGGACCGGGACGGCGACCCCGCCCAAGCCGTCCTCGACCCCGAAGGTGTCCACGCCCTCGGCCAGTGCCACCACCTCGGACTCGCCCTCGCCGAGCCCGTCCTCGACCACCCCCACCTCGTCGCCGACCACCTCGGCGCCGGCGCCGGCCACCGACGCCAGCCTGTCGCAGTTCGTCCGGTCCTACTTCGCCAACGTCACGGGCAACCGCGACGCCACCTGGCCGGAGCTGACCCCCGGCATGCAGGCGGCCGCCGGTGGGCGTTCGGGCTACGACCAGTTCTGGCGGACCATCTCCGCCGTTCGGGTGGGTGGCGTGCAGGCCGACGCCTCCGGCCGCACGGCCATGGCGCGGCTGACCTATGTGCGCCAGGACGGGTCGACCTCGACCGAGCGGCACGTCTTCACGTTCGTCCGGCAGGGCGACCAGTGGCTGATCAGCAGCGAGCACATGGGCTGAGCGCCCTCACGGCTCCAGGCAGGCCGGGACCGAGTCCCGGTTGCCGGTGGGGGAGAGGGTGTGACCGCTCGGGTCGTAGACCTTCACCCAGTCGACGGTGGAGAGCTGACGCAGCGTCGGCAGGATCTCGCCGGCGATCGTGACCGTGGAGCCGCCGCTGCTGCAGCCACCGGTGAGCTGCACCCGCGCGACCCCGCCGGAGACGCTCAGGGCCCGGAAGCCCGTGGCGCCGGAGGAGAGCTGCCGCAGGCCCGCGGCGCGCTCGGCGGTGGTCGGGCCGGCGAAGATGCGGTCCATCAGCCCGGTCGCCGGCGTCAGCGGTAGCACCGGCCGCAGCCCCGGGGTGAAGAACGGCTCGGTGTTCGCGACGAACCGCGGCTGGTTGAAGAACCACACCTGGCGCAGCACGGTCGGGAACGCCGCGCCGACGTCCACCACGACCCGGCTGGGGCTGGTCAGCGTGGTCACGTGCACGGCCTGCCGGCTGGCCACGCCGATGCCGTAGGTCGTCACCGCCTCGAAGTCCCCGGACTGGACCACCGTCACCACGTTGGGCAGGGCGAACGCGACCCGGGAGGGCGCCGTGGCCCGGCCCGCCGCGTCGTGCGCGTTCGCGGCGGCGAAGCGCACCTGCAGGACCGCGCGGCCGGCCACCGGCACCGGCAGCCCCGAGGCGTCGCCGACCAGCTGGGTGACCCACGTGACCTGTCGGCTGGCGGGCAGGCCGCCGGCGAAGTCGAAGACCACCCGGTCAAAGGTGGGGTGGTGCGCCGCCCGGATGCCGACGAGTGTGGGCACGACCGGGGTGGCTGCCCCGGCGGTGGGGGCCGAGAGCGGCAGGGCCGCCCCGAGGGCGAGGAGGAGGACGAGAAGCCTGCGGACGACCCTCATGGGACACCCCCGAAGACCGGCTGGTTGACGTGGCAACATCGTCGGCCTGCCGCGATCTCCCCGGCAGAGGCTATGGTCCCCTCCACGGCCGTGTCGGAGGCGACGTGGCGCTCGACTACCCTTCAACTCGTGGCGACCACCGACTTTGCATCTGAGCTGAAGGACCTGCGCACGACCATGGAGTCGGTGCGTCAGGTCACCGACCTCGACCGGCTGAAGTCGCAGATCGCCGACCTGTCGGAGAAGTCGGCGGCCCCGGACCTGTGGGACGACCCGGAGAAGGCCCAGGAGGTCACCTCCAGCCTGTCGCGGCTCAACTCCGAGCTCGAGCGCATCACCGGCATGGACCAGCGCATCGACGACCTCGAGGTGCTCGTCGAGATGGCCACCGAGGACGGCGGCGACGCCGAGACCCTGGCCGAGGCCGAGAAGGAGCTCGTCTCGCTGCGCAAGGCCGTCGGCGAGCTCGAGGTCCGCACCCTGCTCGCCGGTGAGTACGACCAGCGCGAGGCGGTCGTGACGATCCGCGCCGGCGCCGGTGGCGTCGACGCCGCCGACTTCGCCGAGATGCTCATGCGGATGTACCTGCGCTGGGCCGAGCGCCACGGCTACCCGACGTCGGTGCTGGACACCTCCTACGCCGAGGAGGCCGGCCTGAAGTCAGCCACCTTCGAGGTCAAGGTGCCCTACGCCTTCGGTCATCTCTCGGTCGAGGCCGGCACCCACCGCCTGGTGCGGATCAGCCCGTTCGACAACCAGGGCCGGCGCCAGACGAGCTTCGCCGCCGTCGAGGTGATCCCGCTGATCGAGTCGACCGACCACATCGAGATCCCCGAGAACGAGATCAAGGTCGACGTCTTCCGCTCCTCGGGCCCGGGCGGCCAGTCGGTCAACACCACCGACTCCGCGGTGCGCATGACGCACATCCCCACCGGCATCGTCGTCTCGATGCAGAACGAGAAGTCCCAGATCCAGAACCGCGCCGCCGCCCTGCGCGTGCTCCAGTCCCGCCTGCTGCTGCAGCGCCAGGCCGAGGAGCAGGCCGCCAAGAAGGCGCTCGCCGGCGACGTCAAGGCGAGCTGGGGCGACCAGATGCGCTCCTACGTGCTGCACCCGTACCAAATGGTCAAGGACCTGCGCACCGAGTACGAGGTCGGCAACACCAGTGGCGTCTTCGACGGTGACATCGACGGCTTCATCGAGGCCGGGATCCGCTGGAAGCGCGCCGCCGAGCGCGACGAGGCGTAGTCCGGGGGAGCGGCCCGGCCGGGTGCGGCCGGCGCCGCACACGCCGAGAACGCGCGAGTCCCCGCAAAACGGGGGGCGGGGCCCTACGCTCGGGAACGCATGTCCGGCCCCGTTGCCGGGGTGGGTATGCCGCTTCCGTCCCCGAGCAGGCAAGGGCACCTCCCGCGCATGATCCGCTTCGAGAACGTCAGCAAGACCTACCCGCGGTCCTCGCGCCCGGCGCTGACGGACATCAGCCTGGAGGTGGAGCGGGGCGAGTTCGTCTTCGTCGTCGGCCAGTCCGGCTCGGGCAAGTCGACGCTGCTGCGCCTGGTGCTCAAGGAAGAAGCCGCCACGACGGGCAACGTGCTCGTCGCCGGACGCGAGCTGGCCTCGCTGCCCTCCCGCAAGGTCCCGGCGCTGCGCCGCGAGATCGGCACCGTCTTCCAGGACTTCCGGCTGCTGCCCAACAAGACCGTCTTCCAGAACGTCGCCTTCGCCCTGCAGGTGCTCGGCCGCAGCCGCCACGACATCAAGGCCCTGGTGCCCGAGACGCTCGAGCTGGTCGGCCTGGAGGGCAAGGAGAAGCGCCTGCCGCACGAGCTCTCCGGCGGTGAGCAGCAGCGCGTGGCCATCGCCCGGGCCTTCGTCAACAAGCCGGCGATCCTCATCGCCGACGAGCCCACCGGCAACCTCGACCCGACCACCAGCCTGGGCATCGTGCGCCTGCTGGACCGGATCAACCGCACCGGCACGACCATCGTCATGGCCACCCACGACGACGAGATCGTCGACCAGCTGCGCAAGCGGGTCGTCGAGCTCGACCACGGCACGCTCGTGCGCGACCAGACCCGCGGCGTCTACGGCGCCCAGCGCTAGCCGCGCACCCGGCATACCTCCCCGCACCCGACCGAACCGGAAGCGACGAACACCCTGATGCGACTGCAGTTCATCCTCAGCGAGATCTGGATCGGCTTGCGCCGCAACATGTCCATGGCCGTGTCGGTCGTGCTGGTGACGATGGTGTCGCTGTTCTTCCTCGGCTTCGGCCTGCTCGCGCGCAGCCAGGTCGACACCATGAAGGACTACTGGTACGACCGCGTCCAGGTCTCGATCTTCTTGTGCACCAACAACTCCGACACGTCCTCATGCGCCGCCGGGCCGGTCACCGACGAGCAGCGCCAGCAGATCAAGAGCCAGCTCGACGAGATGAGGCCGCTGGTCAAGGAGGTCTTCCACGAGTCGCCGCAGGAGGCCTACCAGCGGTTCAAGGTGCAGTTCAAGAACAGCCCGATCGTCGACAACGTCAAGCCGGACCAGATGCCCGAGAGCTACCGGGTGCGGCTCTCCGACCCGAGCAAGTACGCCGTCATCTCCAGCTCCTTCCAGGGCGCCCCCGGGGTGGAGCAGGTGCAGGACCAGCGCGCGCTGCTCGACAAGTTCTTCACCGCGCTCAACATCATGAGCCTGTGCGCGGTCGGCCTGTCCGGGGCGATGGTGCTGTGCGCCATCCTGCTCATGGTCACCACGATCCGGCAGACGGCGTTCAGCCGCCGCCGCGAGACCGGCATCATGCGCCTCGTCGGCGCCTCGGCCTTTGTCATCCAGCTGCCGTTCATCATGGAGACGGTCATCGCCACCCTGGTCGGCTGCGCCCTCGCCGTCGGGCTGCTGTGGGCGACCGTGCACTACGGCGTGACCGGCTTCCTGGCCACGATCCTGCCGATCGGGTTCGTCGGGGTCGGTGACGTGTGGGCCATGACGCCGTGGCTGGTCGGCAGCGGTGCGGCCCTCGCGATGGTCACCTCCTGGTTCACCCTGCGCCGTTACCTGCGGGTCTGAGCGACCGTCCCGTTCGGGCGGCGGGCCGTTATGCCGCGTGCCCGGCCGGGCGGGCCGGGTCAAGAGATCGTCAACTCGCCGGGCGAATGCCCGTGTGACTGGTGTGACCTGTGGTAGCAATGTTGCCGATGAGCGCGCTACCCCCCGAGACGACGCCCACCCGCCGGTTCCGCCGTGGCCGGTGGGTCGTGCTGCTGACCGTCCTCGCGGTGGGTGCCGGGCTCGCCCTCGCCCCCGCCGGCAACGCCGACACCCGCGGCGACAAGGCTCGCATCGACAAGCAGATCGCCGCCCTGCGCAGCCAGCTCGACGACACCACCAAGGACCTCGCCGACGCGTTCCTGGCGCTCAAGCGGACCCAGGCCGAGCTGCCGGTCGCCCAGCGTGAGCTGACCGCCGCACAGGCCAAGGTCGTGGCGGCCGAGAAGCACAACCAGCAGGTCGCCGAGCAGCTGGCCATCGCCAAGGCCAACGAGGCCAAGGCGGCCGACGTGCTCGCGACCAACGCCAAGGACACCCAGCAGACCAGCGACCTCATCGGTGACCTGGCCCGCCGCAGCTACCAGCAGGGCGGGATGGGCGAGCTCGCCGTCGCGCTCAACGCCACCAGCCCCGACGACTTCGCCACCCGGGTGGTGCTCGTCGACACGGTCATGCGCCTGCAGAACGGCGCCCTGCGCCGGCTGTCCACGCAGGAGGCCGAGGGCAAGGCGGTCCAGTCCCACCTGTCCGCCGTGCGCCGCCAGGTGGCCATCCTCAAGATCCAGGCCGAGAACGCCGTGGCCGCGGCCCAGTCCGCCCGCGACGTGGCGGCCAAGGCCAAGCAGCGGCTCGACCTGCTGCAGGCGGCCCAGAAGAAGTACGCCGCCGCCGTAGCGGTCAAGAAGGCCCGCGAGACCGAGAACCTGCGCAAGATGCAGGCCCAGTCCAACAGGCTGGCCGCGATCCTGGCCGCCCGGGCCCGGGCGGCCAAGCTCGCCGCCGCGCGCGCCGCGGCCGCCCGCCGCCGCGCCCACCAGGCGCCCGCGCCGAGCATCCCGTCCAGCGGCGGGTTCCTCAGCTACCCGGTCAACGGGCCGACCTCCTCGGAGTTCGGCATGCGCTTCGACCCCGTCGCCCAGCGCTACCAGCTGCACGCCGGCCTCGACTTCGCGGTCAACTGCGGCACACCGGTGCACGCGGCGGCGTCCGGCGACGTGATCATGGCGGTGCCCGAGTCGGCTTCCGGCGGCTACGGCAACCAGCTCGTCGTCGACCACGGCATCGTCCGCGGCGTCGACCTCACGACCACCTACAACCACCTGTCGAGCTGGGTCGTCACCGGCGGGCACGTCAGCCGCGGGCAGGTCATCGCCTACTCCGGCACCACCGGCATGTCGACCGGCTGCCACCTGCACTTCGAGACCCGGCAGGACGGCACCCCGGTCAACCCGCGCATCTGGCTCTGAGGCCGGGAGCCGGCCACCGGCATACCGGCGAAAGGCCGTCGCTGCCTCCCATCCCGGGCAGGTAGCGTTACCCCGCGGTTCAGGCACGCGAGGAAGGGACGGCGACGGTGGCCAAGGAGCAGGGACGCAAGCTGGTTGCGAGCAACCGCAAGGCGCGTCACGACTACCTCATCGAGGACACCTTCGAGGCCGGTCTCGTCCTGACCGGCACCGAGGTGAAGTCGCTGCGTGCCGGCCGGGCGTCCCTCATCGACGGGTTCGCCAGCGAGTACGACGGCGAGATCTGGCTGGAGAACGTCTACATCCCCGAGTACTCCCAGGGCACGTGGACCAACCACGCCGCCCGGCGCCGGCGCAAGCTGCTGCTCAACAGGGACGAGATCCACAAGCTCATCATCAAGACCCGTGAGGCCGGGCACACGATCGTGCCGCTGTCGCTGTACTTCAAGGACGGCCGGGCCAAGGTCGAGATTGCGCTCGCCAAGGGCAAGAAGCAGTACGACAAGCGTCACGCGCTGCGCGAGCGCCAGGACAACCGCGAGGCACAGCGCGCGATGTCGCACCGAACGGAGAGGTGACGCGCGTGGGCGCACGGGGGAGGCTGCGGGCGCTGCTCGGGGTGCTGGTGGCGCTGGGGGTCCTGCTCGGGCTGCCCACGGCCGCGCTGGCCGCGGACGGCGAGCACATCGTCTCGTTCACCGCGGCCTACGACGTGCAGGCCGACGGCGGCATGGACGTCACCGAGACCCTCGTCTGGGACTTCGGCGGCGGTGAGCACCACGGCATCAAGCGCTACGTCATCACGCAGCAGGGCTACCAGAACAGCACGACCCAGCACCGCGTCTACGAGATGAGCGACGTCAGCGCGTCGAGCCCGTCGGGGGCTCCGGCCGACGTCGACGTCTCGCAGCTCGGCGCCAACACGGTCATCCGCGTCGGCGACCCGAACCAGACCGTCGAGGGCACCCAGACCTACGTCATCCGCTACCACCTGGCCCACGTCGTCAACGGCTTCCCCGACCACGTCGAGCTCTTCTGGAACGTCACCGGGGACCAGACCAGCATTCCGACCGACAAGGTGTCGGTGACGGTGCACGGGCCGGCGGCGGTCACCAAGGCGGCCTGCTACTACGGCGCGCAGGGCTCGAAGACCCAGTGCGCGGCCCAGCCCGGTGCGACGGCGACGTTCAGCGCCGGCCCGATCCCGGCATACCAGCAGGTGAGCGTCGTCTCGTCGTTCCCCACCACGGCCTTCACCAACACCAGCCCGGACCTGCGCTCGGGCGGCACGGACACCAGCGGCAGCTTCGCCGAGGGCGGCTCGACGCTGTCGCCGGCGGCGGCCAGGGCGGTCAGCCTGCTCGGGGTCGGCGCCGGGGTCACCGTCCCGGTCCTGGCCGCGGCGCTGATGGGCTTCCTCGTGTGGACCCGCGGGCGAGACGAGCAGTACGCCGGTCTGACGCCGGGCCTCACGCCCGCCGACGGGGCCGAGGGCCAGGTCGTGCGCGGGTCGCGACCGGGGGCGGTCGCGGTGCAGTTCCAGCCGCCGCAGGGCGTGCAGCCGGGGATGGTCGGCACGATCATCGACGAGACCGCCAACACGATCGACGTCAGCGCGACCGTCGTCGACCTCGCGGTGCGCGGGTTCCTCACGGTGCGCGAGGTGCCCGGGGAGGGGATGTTCTCGCGCACCGACTGGGAGCTGACCGCCCTGCCCCCGCCCGCCGGTGAGGAGCTGCTGACCTACGAGCAGGTGCTGCTCAACGGGATCTTCCGCGAGTCCAACCCGGTCATGCTCTCGGCACTGAAGAACCAGTTCGCGCCGACGCTGTCGTCGGTGCAGTCCGACATGTACGCCGAGGTGGTCCGGCGCGGGTGGTTCCGCAAGTCCCCGCAGAGCCAGCGCCGGGTGTGGACCGGTCTGGGCATGGCGCTCGTCATCGTCGGGGTGGGGTCGGGCTGGTTCTTCGGGCTCAACAGCTCGGCGGTGGACGCACGCGCCGGGCTGGGGCTGCCCATCCCGTCGGGGATCATCCTCGCCGCCGGGCTGGTCATCGCCGGGCTCATCGTCAACCTGCTCGGCCGGCGGATGGCCGCCCGCACCGCCAGCGGGAGCGCGGTCCTGGCGCAGTCGCTGGGGTTCAAGCAGTACCTCCTGACCGCCGAGGCCAACCAGATCGCCTTCGACGAGGCCGCCAACATCTTCAGCCGCTACCTGCCCTTCGCGATCGTGTTCGGGGTGGCCGACCGCTGGGCCAAGGTCTTCGCCGACGTCGCCCAGGCGGCGGCTGCCGCCGGGCAGACCATGGTGATGCCGAGCTGGTACGTCTTCGGGCCGGGCGGCTTCGGCGGGTTCCAGGACATCGCCCACGGCGTGGACAGCTTCTCCACCACGGCGAGCGGCACGTTCACCTCGACGCCGGGGTCCTCGGGCTCGAGTGGCTTCGGCGGTGGCGGGTTCTCCGGCGGCGGTGGCGGCGGGGGCGGCTCCGGCTCCTGGTGAGCCGCGCGCGATACCGGCGATGCCCTGCCTTTGTCCCGCCGGGAGGGAGGTCTTCCCGGGCGTGGGCGAACCTCCCTCCCGGCGACGAGGGAAGAGGAAGGCTGGGGTCAGCTGACCACGAGGAGGAGGTCGCCGCCCTCGACCTGCTGCTGGCCGCCGATGGCGAGGCGTTGCACGGTGCCGGCCACCGGCGTGGTGATCGCGGCCTCCATCTTCATCGCCTCGATCGTCGCGACCTGCGCGCCGGCCTCGACCTGCTGGCCCGACTCCACCGACAGGGACACCACGCCGGCGAACGGCGCTGCCACCTGGCCGGGCTGGCTCGGGTCGGCCTTCTCGGCGACCCGCACGTCGACGGCGATGGACTCGTCGCGCACCTGCACCGGTCGCAGCTGCCCGTTGACCGTGCACATGACGATGCGGAAGCCGCGCTCGTCCGGCTCGCTGACCGACTGCACGCCGAGCAGCAGCCGCTTGCCCGGCTCGAGGTCGACCTCGTGCTCGGTGCCGACCGCGAGCCCGTGCAGGAACTCCCCGGTGCCGAGCACCGACAGGTTGGAGTAGGCGTCGCGGGAGGCCTCGAACTCCTTGGTCGGCCCGGGGAAGAGCAGCCGGTTGAGGGTATGCCGCGGGTCGGCCGCCAGCGCGGCCTCCTCCTCCTCGGTCAGCTCGGTGACCCGGGGCCGGGCCGTGCGCCCCTCCAGCGCCCTGGTGCGGAACGGCTCGGGCCAGCCGCCGGGCGGGTCGCCGAGCTCGCCGTTGAGGAAGCCGATGACCGAGTCGGGGATGTCGTACTTCGTGGGGTTGGCCTCGAAGTCGGCCGGGTCGGCGTTGGCGCCGACGAGGGCCAGGGCGAGGTCGCCGACCACCTTGGAGCTCGGTGTCACCTTGACGACGTTGCCCAGGATCCGGTTGGCCGCGGCGTACATGTCCTCGATCGACTCGAACCGGTCGCCCAGACCGAGCGCGATCGCCTGCTGGCGCAGGTTGGACAGCTGGCCGCCGGGGATCTCGTGGGTGTAGACCCGGCCGGTGGGGGAGGGCAGCCCGGACTCGAACGGCGCATAGAGCTGGCGCACGCCTTCCCAGTACGGCTCGAGGTCGCAGACGGTCTGCAGGTCCAGCCCGGTGGCCCGCGGCGTGCCGTCGGTCGCGGCGACCAGGGCCGACATGGACGGCTGGCTGGTGGTGCCGGACATCGAGGCGCTGGCCACGTCGACCGCGTCGACACCGGCGTCGATCGCCGCGAGCAGCGTCGCGAGCTGGCCGCCGGCGGTGTCGTGGGTGTGCAGGTGGACGGGCAGGTCGAACCGCTCGCGCAGCGCCGTGACCAGGGTCCGCGCGGCCGGGGCCCGGAGCAGCCCGGCCATGTCCTTGATCGCCAGCACGTGCGCGCCGGCGTCGACGATGCGCTCGGCCAGCTTCAGGTAGTAGTCCAGGGTGTAGAGCGTCTCCGACGGGCTGTGCAGGTCGCCGGTGTAGCACAGGGCCACCTCGGCCACGGCCGTCCCGGTGGCCCGCACCGCGTCGATGGCCGGACGCATCTGGTCGACGTCGTTGAGCGCGTCGAAGATCCGGAAGATGTCGATGCCGGTGCGCGCCGCCTCGGTGACGAAGGCGTCGGTCACCTTGGTCGGGTAGGGCGTGTAGCCGACGGTGTTGCGCCCGCGCAGCAGCATCTGCAGCGGCAGGTTCGGCATCGCCGCGCGCAGCTGGGCCAGACGCTCCCAGGGGTCCTCGGACAGGA
Source organism: Oryzihumus sp. (assembly GCF_054325275.1). Taxonomy (NCBI): domain Bacteria; kingdom Bacillati; phylum Actinomycetota; class Actinomycetes; order Micrococcales; family Intrasporangiaceae; genus Oryzihumus; species Oryzihumus sp. Next base: position 24,768 of record NZ_JBTCWL010000006.1, on the reverse strand, counting down.
ACCGCAGCGCCACGTCGTAGGTCGCACCGCCCCACGCCTCGACGCTGAGCAGCTGCGGCGTCAGCCGGGCTACGTGCGGGGCGACGTGCATGAGGTCGCGGGTGCGCACCCGGGTGGCGAGCAGCGACTGGTGGGCGTCGCGGAAGGTGGTCTCGGTGACCCCCACCGGCACCTGCGCGCGCAGGGCCCGGGCGAACTCCTCCGGGCCGACCCGCATCAGCAGGTCACGGGCCCCGGGCGGCGGGGGAGCGTCGCGGTCGATGGCCGGCAGCTTGCTGCGCGGGGACACCTTCGTGCGCGAGGGCCCGTACGGCTGGTTGACCGTGACCTCGGCCAGGTAGGTCAGCAGCTTGGTGCCGCGGTCGGCCGGCGTGCGGGCGGTGAGCAGGCCGGGACGCTCGTCGATGAACGAGGTCGACAGCCGCCCCGCGACGAAGTCGGGCTCGTCCAGCAGCGCCTGCAGGAACGGGATGTTGGTGGACACGCCACGGATCCGGAACTCCGCCAGCGCCCGGCGGGCCCGGCGCACCGCGGTGCCGAAGTCACGCCCGCGACAGGTGAGCTTGACCAGCATCGAGTCGAAGTGGGCGCCGATCTCCGCGCCGACGAACACCGTGCCGCCGTCGAGGCGCACGCCCGCGCCACCGGCGGAGCGGTAGACGGTGATGTGGCCGGTGTCCGGGCGGAACCCGTTGGCCGGGTCCTCGGTCGTGATCCGGCACTGCAGCGCCGCGCCGCGCAGCCGCACGGTGTCCTGCGACAGGCCGAGGTCATCCAGGGTCTCCCCGGAGGCGATGCGCAGCTGGGCGCTGACGAGGTCGACGTCGGTGACCTCCTCGGTGACCGTGTGCTCGACCTGGATGCGCGGGTTCATCTCGATGAACACGTAGCGACCGTCCGGCGCCAGCAGGAACTCGACCGTGCCCGCGTTGACGTAGCCGATCTCCCTGGCGAACGCCACGGCGTCGGCGCAGATCCGTTGGCGCAGCTCGGGATCGAGGTTCGGCGCCGGCGCGATCTCGACGACCTTCTGGTGTCGGCGCTGCACCGAGCAGTCGCGCTCGAACAGGTGGATGACGTTGCCCGAGCCGTCGGCGAGGATCTGCACCTCGATGTGCCGCGGGCTGACCACGGCCTCCTCGAGGAACACCGTGGCGTCGCAGAAGGCCGACTCCGCCTCGCGCATCGCGGCCTCGAGCGACTCGCGCAGGTCCTCGCGTCGCTCGACCCGGCGCATGCCTCGACCACCGCCGCCGGCGACCGCCTTGACGAAGATCGGGAAGCCGACCTCGTCCGCAGCGGCGAGCAGGGTCTCGACGTCGTCGCTCGGCTCGGCGCTGCGCAGCGTCGGCAGGCCCGCCTCCTTGGCCGCCGCGATGGCCCGCGCCTTGTTGCCGGTGAGGTAGAGCACCGACGCCGGCGGGCCGACGAACGTGATGCCCGCCTCGGCGCACGCCTCGGCCAGCGCGGGGTTCTCCGAGAGGAAGCCGTAGCCGGGGTAGATCGCGTCGGCGCCGGCCTCGGCCGCGACCCGGGTGACCTCCTGCGGGTCGAGGTAGGCCCGGACCGGGTGACCCGGCTCCCCGATCTCGTAGGCCTCGTCGGCCTTGAGCCGGTGCTCGCTCTTGCGGTCCTCGTGCGGGAACACCGCGACCGTCGTCGCGCCCAGCTCGGTGGCGGCGCGGAACGCGCGGACCGCGATCTCTCCTCGGTTGGCTACGAGCACCTTGCGAAACACGAACGCCTCCCACCGGGGGTTGGGCCGTCAGGTCGGGGACAGCCTAGTGAGGCGACCGTACTGCGAGACTCGTGTCCCGGCATACGGGATGTTCGCCACAGCGCCGGCCCGGGAGCGCCGAGCGTAGACCCGCGAGCGGATGCCGCGGAAGCGATGCCGCCCTAATCTGGCCCCGAGCCGGGGAGGCACATGGCACAGGCACAGGTCCAGGCGGTGGGAGGCGCGGCACACGAGGCTGCGCGCGATGCGCTGCGGGCGCAGCTGGCCGGTATGCCGCCTGGTCACCCCGTGCGCCTGGCCAAACGCACCTCCAACCTGTTCCGGCCCCGCGAGGCGACCGGGGCCCCCGGTCTGGACGTCAGCGACTTCACCCACGTGCTGTCGGTCGATCCGGACGCCCTGGTCGCCGACGTGCAGGGGATGACCACCTACGAGCACCTCGTCGACGCGACGCTGGCGCACGGTTGCATGCCTCTCGTCGTGCCGCAGCTGAAGACCATCACCATCGGCGGGGCGGTGACCGGGCTCGGCATCGAGGCGTCGTCGTTCCGCAGCGGGCTGCCGCACGAGTCGGTGCTCGAGATGGAGGTCCTCACCGGCGACGGCGACATCGTCACGGCGACACCCGAGGGCGAGCACGCCGACCTGTTCCGCGCGTTCCCCAACTCCTACGGCTCGCTCGGCTACGCGCTGCGGCTGCGGATCGAGCTCGAGCGCGTGCACCCCTACGTCCGGCTCCGGCACGTCCGGTTCACCGACCTCGACGCGCTGCAGGACGCGATCGGGCAGGTGACCAGCACTCGGGTGCACGAGGGCGCACCCGTCGACTTCGTTGACGGCGTGGTGTTCTCGGCGGACGAGAGCTACCTGGTCCTGGGCGACTGGCAGGACCACGCGCCGTTCACCAGCGACTACACCGGGCAGCGCGTGTTCTACCGCTCGATCCCGCAGCAGTCGGTGGACTTCCTCACCGTCCGGGACTACCTGTGGCGCTGGGACACCGACTGGTTCTGGTGCTCACGGGCGTTCGGGGCGCAGCACCCCCTCGTTCGCCGCCTGTGGCCGAAACGGCTGCTGCGCAGCGACGTCTACTGGAAGCTCGTGGCGTTCGAGAACCGACACCACGTCTTCGCCCGGCTCGACGAGCGCCGCGGGCGGCCGCCGACCGAGCGGGTCGTGCAGGACGTGGAGGTCCCGCTGGAGCGCACAGCGGAGTTCCTGCGCTGGTTCCTGCGCGAGGTGCCCATCGAGCCGATCTGGCTGTGCCCGCTGGCGCTTCGCGACACCGCGGTCAGCCGCGCGGGCTGGCCGCTGTACCCCCTGGAGCCGGGCCGGACCTACGTCAATGTGGGGTTCTGGTCGACGGTCCCGATCGCCGACGGTCGGCGTGACGGCGACGTCAACCTGGCCATCGAGCGGGAGGTTCACGACGTGGGCGGGCACAAGTCCCTCTACTCGGACGCCTACTACGACGAGGCTGACTTCTGGGCGCACTACGGCGGCGAGACCTACCACGCGGTCAAGGCGCACTACGACCCCGAGGGCCGGCTGCCCTCGCTCTACGACAAGGCGGTGAGACGCAGATGACGTTGACCATCGGGCAGATGCTGGACCGGGTTTTCGACCCCGGCACACCGGTGCGGTTCACGGCATACGACGGGTCCTCGGCGGGCGACCCGGACTCGAGGTTCACGATCCACCTGGCCAACGAGCGCGCGGTGCGCTACATCGCCACCGCCCCGGGCGAGCTCGGCCTGGCCCGCGCCTACGTCGCCGGCGACCTCAGCATCGAGGGGGCCGACCCGGGCGACCCTTACGACCTGCTGCGCACGTTCCGCGACGAGGTGGAGCCGCACCTGCCCAAGGTCAACGAGCTGCCCGAGATCCTGAAGTCGTTGGGGCTCAAGGGACTTCGCCCGCCGGAGCTGCCCCCGCAGGAGACGCCGGCACCCTGGCGCCGCATGGTCCACGGGCTGCGGCACTCCAAGGCGCGCGACGCCGACGCGATCCACCACCACTACGACGTGTCCAACCGGTTCTACGAGATGCTGCTCGGTCCGTCGATGACCTACACCTGCGCGTGCTACCCCAGCGTGGACGCGACCCTGGAGGAGGCGCAGGCCAACAAGTACGACCTGGTCTGCCGCAAGCTCGGCCTCCAGCCCGGCATGCGGCTGCTCGACGTCGGCTGCGGCTGGGGCGGCATGGTCCGCCACGCGGTGAAGCACTACGGCGTCACCGCGCTCGGCGTCACGCTGTCGGACCAGCAGGCGCGCTGGGCGGCCAAGGCCATCGCCGAGGACGGGACCTCCGAGCGGGCCGAGGTGCGCCACCTCGACTACCGGGACGTCACCGAGACCGGGTTCGACGCGGTCAGCTCGATCGGCCTGACCGAGCACATCGGCGTGCGCAACTACCCGGGTTACTTCCGTTTCCTCAAGGCGAGGCTGCGCGAGGGTGGCCGGCTGCTCAACCACTGCATCACGAGGACGGACAACAAGCACCCCGGGATCACGCGCGGCGGGTTCATCGACCGCTACGTGTTCCCCGATGGCGAGCTGACCGGCTCGGGCTCGATCATCACCGTGATGCAGGACGTCGGGTTCGAGGTGCGTCACGCCGAGAACCTGCGCGAGCACTACGCCATGACCACCCGCGACTGGTGCCGCAACCTCAGCGCCAGCTGGGACGAGGCCGTCGCCGAGGTGGGTCCGGGCACGGCCAAGGTGTGGGGCCTCTACCTCGCGGGGTCGCGGTTGTCCTTCGAGGAGAACAGCATCCAGCTGCACCAGGTGCTCGGGGTCAAGGTCGGCGCCGACGGTGACGCGCACATGCCGATCCGCCCGACCTGGGCCAGCTGAGGGCGGGACACGCCAGCTGCGAACCGCACCGGACACGCGTTGGCCCGCGTCTCCCCCGTCGACAGGGCGGGATACGCGGGCCACGCGGTGTCCGGTGGTGCAGCCAGTCAGAGACGGATCAGCATCTTGCCCGTGTTGCCACCGCTGAGCAGGCCCCGGAAGCCCTCGACGGCGTTCTCGATGCCGTCGACGACGGTCTCGCGCCAGGCGATCTTGCCCTCGGCGAGCCACTGGCCGACCTCGGCCTCGAACTGCGGGCGCAGGTCGCGGTGGTCGGAGACGATGAAGCCGCGCAGGGTGAGGCGCTTGCCGATGATCATCGCCATGTTGCGGGGGCCGGGAGCCGCCTCGGTGTTGTTGTAGACCGAGATCGCCCCGCACAGGGCCACGCGACCGTTCGGCCGCAGTGCGCCGATGGCGGCCTCGAGGTGGTCGCCGCCCACGTTGTCGAAGTAGACGTCGATGCCGTCGGGGGCGGCCTCGGCCAGGCCCTGGCGGATCGGGGCGGCCTTGTAGTCGACCGCCGCGTTGAAGCCGGCGTCGTCCTGCAGCCACTGCACCTTCTCGGGTCCGCCGGCGCTGCCGATGACGCGCGAGGCGCCCTTGAGCCGGGCGATCTGGCCGACGAGCGAACCGACGGCGCCGGCCGCGGCGGAGACGAACACGGCGTCGCCCTCGGTGAACTCGGCGACCCGCAGGAGACCGGCGTAGGCGGTCAGCCCCGGCATGCCGAGGACCCCGAGGTAGGCCTGCGCGGGCGCGAGGTCGGTGTCGAGGACGCGGGCGTGCTTGGCCGGCACGAGCGAGCGGGTGCGCCAGCCGAGTGGATGGATCACGGTGTCGCCCACCGAGATCGGCGCGCCGCTGGCGTCCACGGCGTCCTCGCCGACGGCCTCGACCACGCCGACGGCCTCGCCGTCCATGGGCTTGTCGAGCTCGAACGGCGGGACGTAGGACTTCGCGTCGTTCATCCGGCCGCGCATGTAGGGGTCGACCGACAGGAACGTGTTGCGCACGACGACCTGCCCGGCCTCGGGCTCGGGCAGCTCCACGTCGACGAGAGCGAAGTCCTCGTCGACGGGCTCCCCGTGGGGTCGCCGGGTCAGGTGCCACTCGCGGCTGGTCGTCATGGGGGAGGACGCCCTTTCAGGTTGGGGGGGTGGTTCGGGGCCCGGGTCGGGCCTCCCTAGGCAACCATGGGGGGCCGGGCACCCTTCCGCCAGCGGGCGTGAGGGTGCTCACCCCGGTGCGGTATGCCGTGCGCCCGCCGCCGGCGGTCAGGTCGCCAGTGAGCGCCGCAGGCGCAGCGACGCCAGGACGAGCAGCCCTGCGGCGAACGCGAGCAGCACCGCCAGCTGGCGCAGGATGTCCAGCAGCCCTCCGCCGCGGGACAGCAGCACCACCCACGCGTCGACCGCCCAGGCGTGCGGGGTCAGGTGGCCCAGAGCCCGCACAGCCGGTGGCACGATCTCCAGCGGCCACATGCAGCCGCCGAGCATGCCGAAGGCGATGCCGACCGCCGGCCCGATGGCGCTCGCCTGCTCGGGGGTGCGAAAGAGCGTGCCGGAGAGCATCCCGGCGCCGGTGCCCACCAGCGCCCAGGTCCCCACCAGTGCGACCGCGGCGATCGGGTTGCCCCAGCTCACCCCGAACAGGAGCGCCCCGACGAGCACGATGAGGGCCGCCTGGCCCAGCGCCAGCAGCAGGTAGCACAACCCTTCGCCCAGCACGATGTCCCGCGGGCGGACGGGCGCGGCCAGGGCCCGCGCGAACACCCCCGTGCGCCGGGTCTGGATCATGGCCGCCCCGCCGGCCAGGGCGTTGACGAAGACGAACAGCACGAGCATGGTCGGCGCGCTGTAGCTGAAGCCGCGCGGCAGCGTGTTCGCCGTGCTGTTCACGACCGTGGTGCTGACCTGGGTCGGCGGCGAAGTCGCCTCGACGGTCCGGGCCAGCGTCAGGGCGTCGTCCAGGCCCACGGCGCTGTGCTGGGTGACGAAGCGGGCCGCCTGCACCGTGGCGGCGTGCCGGGCCACGACGGCGCGCACCGTCGACAGGGCCCCCTGCGCCGACTGCGCCACGGCGGAGGTGGTCACCACCGCGATGGTCGCGGACCCGCCGCTGGCCAGGCTGCGGTCCAGGTCCGACGGGAGGTCGACGACGGCTGCGACCTCGCCGCGGCGCAGGGCCGCGACGCTGTCGGCGCGGGAGGAGAACGCGTGGGTCTCGAGCTGGGGGGACTGGCCCAGGTCCTGGGCGAGCCGGCCGGCCAGGGGGCCGGAGCCGGCGCCGACGATGCCCACCCGGGTGGCGGTGTTGCCCGATACGGTCGCGCCGATGAGCAGGATGACCAGCACCGGCAGCAGCACCATGAAGAACAGGGCGGTCCGGTCGCGCACCACCCGCCGCAGCTCGGCGCCGGCCAGCGCCAGGGCGACGGTCATGACCGCGTCCAGCCCGGGGCCGCTCTCATGCCAGCACCCGTCGGCGCAGCAGGACCGCGGCGCCCATCGCCGCGGCACCGAAGGCCAGGATCGCCAGCAGCGGCGGCAGCGCCGCGGTCCAGCCGGCGCCACCGGCGAGGTCCGTGAAGGCGCGCAGGGCCCAGCCGTTGGGGGTGAACAGGGACAGCGTGCGCAGGGTGGGCGGGGCGGCGCTGATGAAGATGAAGTTGCCGCCGAGCAGGACCAGGCCGAACGTCAGCATCGCCGCGACCCCGTCGGCCTGCCGTTCGGTCCGGGCGACCGTGATGACCAGAGCGGTCAGCCCGACGAGCGTGAAGGACAGGGCCAGCACCAGCGCCACGACCATCGGTGGCGGACCCCAGTCGGCGTGGAAGACCAGCGACGTGGCCACGGCGACGGTGCCCAGGCTGATGGCCCCGTAGGCGAACGTGGCCAGCGACTTGCCCAGCAGGATGGCTCCGGGCCCCACCGGCGCCGCGGCGATCCGGTCGAGGGTGCCGGCGCTGCGCTCCTGGAAGAAGCTGCGCGCACCGAAGCCGATGGAGAACAGGAGGAAGAAGATGCCCATCGCCGGGGCGTAGTAGCTGCGTGCCGAGAGCACCTTGGTGCCGGCCGGCCGTTCGACCACGGACTCCGGTAGCCGGCCCTGTGCCGCAGCGGCGGTCAGCTCGGCCGTGCGGGTCGGTGCGGTGCCGGCGGCCAGGGCAGCGGCGACCGAGAGCCGGTCGGCGTCGAGCTGGGCCGAGAACGCCTCGGCGAGTGAGGTGGCCACCTGACCGGCCACGGGGGAGTCGGCGCTGGCGAGGACCGTCACGTCCGGGGCCGGGCCGCTGCCGTGCATCGCCCCCGACCACCCGGCGGGCACCACGAAGGCCGCCCCGACGGTGCCGTCCCGCACCATCCGGGCGGCCGCGGCGTCGGAGTCGACCCGCCGCACGGTCACCACGTCGGCGAGCGCCGGGCTGGTCAGGAAGGCGGTGAACCCGGCCGACACCGGCCCCGTGTCGTGGTCCACGACCGCCACGTCGGCGTGGAAGGTGTCCACCCCGCCGAACGCCAGGCTGATCAGGCCCGCCACCGCGAGCGGGGCCACGAAGCCGAGGATGAGCGCGGACCGGTCCCGCAGCCGCTGCCGCAGGTCCTTCAGCGCGATGACGAGCGCGACCGGCACCCTCACTCCCGCAGCGCGGTGCCGGTCAGGTGCAGGAAGACCGCCTCGAGATCGGGCTCGGCCACGTCGACCGAGCTCACCGCCGCCCCGGCCCGGTCGGCGGCCTCGAGCACGGCGGGCAGCAGATGGCGCCCCTCACGCACGACGAGGTGTACCTCGGGCCCGGAGACGTCCGCGCCGTCGACCCCGGCCAGCCCGCGGCAGGCGGTTGCCAACGCGGTCAGGTCACCGGTGGCCGTGAGCGTGATCCGGTCGCGCTCCCCAAGACGGGAGACCAGCTCGCGCCGGGTGCCCTCGGCGACCAGCCGGCCGTGGTCGATGATCCCGACCCGGTCGCAGATCCGCTCGGCCTCCTCCATGTAGTGCGTGGTGTAGAGCACGGCCATCCCGCTGGCACCGAAGCGGCGCACGCTCTCCAGGATCGCGTGCCGGCTCTGGGGGTCTACCCCGACGGTGGGCTCGTCGAGCACCAGCAGCGTCGGCCGGTGCAGCAGCCCGGCCCCGATGTTGAGCCGGCGCCGCATCCCGCCGGAGAAGGAGTCGACCCGGTCCTCGGCGCGGTCATGCAGGTCGACCAGGTCCAGCACCTCCTCGACGCGCTGCTGCAGCACCCGGCGGGGCAGGGCGTAGAGCCGGCCGAAGAAGCGCAGGTTCTCCCGCGCGGTCAGGTCCGGGTAGAGCGCGACGTCCTGGGGCACGTAGCCGACCAGGGCCTTGGCGGCCGTGCCGCCGCCGTCCATCGGGTGGCCGCCGATGGTCACCCGTCCCGAGTCCGGGGTCAGCAGCCCGCAGACCAGCCGGATCGTCGTGGTCTTCCCGGCGCCGTTGGGCCCGAGCAGGCCGTAGGTCTCCCCGGGGGCGACCGCGAAGCCGACGTCAGCGACCGCGACCCGGTCCCCGAACCGGCGCACGAGGTGCTCGGCGCGCAGCACCGGCTCGGCTCCCAGCGGCGTCGCCGCCCGCTGCGGTGCAACGCCGACCGCCCCACCTGCCGGTACGCCGCGTGGCTGGCCGTCCATGCCGGAAAGCCAAGCCTCGCCGTGCCCTGGCGACCAGAGACCCATGTCCCGGCTCCCCCCGGGGGGAGGGGCGGCGCACGGCGGCCACCCGGCATACCGGGAATGGCTTGGCGGTCCCGTCCGTTGGACGGATAGGCTTGGTGCACCGGCACCGGCCCGGCAGCAGGTTGAGAAGTGAACAGTGCGACGTAGCCACCCCATGGGGGTGATCGGTTTCGACGTTGGTCGTCATTCCAGGGGAAGCGGGTCGAGGATGCAGGGTTATCTCGTTAACGCTCCCTGTAAACCAATAGGTGCCAATTCCAAGCGCACCGACTTCGCCCTCGCCGCCTGAGCGAGCCCCGAAGTCCGTCAGCCTCGGTTCGCTACTGACCGAGATCCTGGCGTCAGCTAGGTAGCTTGCTGCGCAGTCATGTCGGGGGACTGCGCGGGACTCTTACTCGACTGGGCCTGTCAGAGGACGTGTGCGTGCGAGCTCTGGGGCCGAGAAAGTCCACAGCGCACTGCACCCGGAGAAGCCCTGGATTCACGTCAGCGGACGCGGGTTCGATTCCCGCCACCTCCACCACTCATGGGTACGTCGCACTGCTTCACGCTCAGGACGAAGGGCCCGACCACCTGGTCGGGCCCTTCGTCATGCCCCGCCGGGCCGGCCCGCCACAGACAGCGTGCCCGGCGCCGCCTGCGCCTCATCCCTTTGCGGGAGATGGGGTTCCACCCCGCTCAGTAGCCTCGAAAGCGGCGTCACAACGCCCCGTGAGGTGAGGGGAGGGCTCGCCCGCGGCAGGTCGATCGGACGAGGGTCATGACTGCTGAGAACCCGGCAACACCCCTCCCGCAACCATCGGGGCGCCCCGACCGCTGGGGTGTGGGGGCCCCAGCGGTCGGAGCGGAGGGCGGCACCGAGGAGCCGCGCAAGCTGGCCCTGTCGCCACGCGTCATCGTCATCGGCCGGGCCGGGCTGCTGGGCGCGGCCTGCGCCTTCGTCGTCGGCGCGTTCGTCGTTGCGGCACAGCAGAGCGAGCCTGCCGCCCAGGGGGCGCTCGTCAGCACCGGGCCGAGCCCGAGCCTGCTCGGCGGGACCGGGCAGGAGGGCCCCTCGCTCAGCCTGTTCGACCCCTGGGGCCTGACCGTGCCGCGCCTGACCCAGCCCACGCCGGCACCGGGGACTGGTGTCCTGGCGACCGGAGCCGGCGCGACCGCGGCCTACGTCGCCCCGCCGTTCCTGCGGACCTCCGCGAGCGGCCAGATCAGCTCGGCGACGCCGCGCGGTGGCGGTCACCTGGTCGTCGTCCCGCCGACGTTTGGCGGGCGGCCCCCGAGATCCGTCGGCGGCGGACCCACCGGTACGCCGACCACCCCGGTGACCACCACCACGGGTCCGACCACGTCGCCGACGACGACCCCCACGACGCCGACCTCGACGACGACGTCCACGACGACCACGTCGTCCACGACGACCACGTCTTCGTCCACGTCTTCGACCTCGTCGTCGAGCACGTCGTCCACCTCGTCGTCGACCTCCAGCTCGTCGTCCTCGAGCTCGTCGTCGTCGGACACCTCGTCCTCGAGCTCGTCGTCGTCGGACACCTCGACGTCCAGCTCGTCGTCGGACACCTCGACGTCCAGCTCGTCGTCGGACACCTCGACCGCCAGCTCGTCGACCTCGGGGACCTCCACCACCTTGACGACCTCGGACACCTCCACGACGGTGCCAAGCACAGCCCCCACGTCCTGACCCGTCCGGGAGTGCCGGTGGACATGGGCCTGGGGGAGCGGCTCAGGGCTCCCGCGTCACCTCGGGGGTGGGGGTGTCGCCGACCGGCGACTGCAGCCGCACGCTCACCACGATCGCCCCGAGGGTCGCCGCCAGGCTGTAGGCCGGGGCGGTCGAGGCCACCCCGATGACCACGCTGGACAGCAGTCCGAGCGCACCGCCATTCAGGCCCCTGTCCTCACCCGTTGTCCCAGTCGGGGGTGCCGCTGCCGTCATCGCGTCTCCCCGGTTGGCGCCGTCCCTCCACGGTGGCGCTCGCGAGGCTCCGGTGCAACCGCCGAGCCGGCGTCGACCTGAACGCCACGGCCCTGCGGGTCGTGACTGCAGTGAGTCCATCTGGAGGTCACCATGCGCGTCATCGCTGCACTCGGATCCCTTGCCGTCCTGGGCCTCGCGGCCTGCGGCAGCACCACCACCGCCGGCAGCCCGCCGTCCTCGAACCCGGGCGGGGCTTCAGCGTCCAGCCCCGCCGCTGCGGCCGGCACCCTCGCCGTGCGCACCACGTCCCTCGGTCCGGTCCTCGTCGACGCCCGCGGCCGCACCGTCTACCTGCTCACGGCGGACAGCCCCGGGCACTCCAGCTGTGCGTCGAGCTGCCTGCGCTACTGGCCCGCGGTGCCGCCCGGCGCGTCCACCCCGACGTCACTGCCTGGGATCACCGCCACGATCGGCACGACCGCGACCATGGCTGGTGGCAAGACGCTCACGGCGGGTGGGTGGCCGCTGTACACGTTCGTCCAGGACAGCAAGCCCGGGGACGTCACCGGCCAGGGCGTCAAGAGCTTCGGTGGCACCTGGTATGCCGTCTCGCCCGCCGGCAAGGCGGTCACCACCGCCCCGTCGAGCTCGGGCGCCCGCGGCGGTTACTGACCGGCCCGTCCCCGGCTCCTGCCCCCCGCCCACTGAACACGGCTTGACCCGCGAATCGGCCTCCCAGACGACTCGATTCGAGGGTCAAGCCGTGTTCGGTCGAGAGAAGGGGGCGGCCGTCAGGGCCAGGAGGCCGGGGCCAGGCCCGGTCAGGACGCGGTCAGGACGCCAGGGTCAGGACCGGGGTGCCTGCGGCCGTGCGGACCTCGACCCGGGCGATGTCGGCCGACCGGGTGGCGCTGGCCGCGGTGACCTGCGAGACCTTGCCGGGCACCGCCGCCCAGGTGGCCACCTGCTCCGCGTGCCCTGAGCGGTCGACGACGAACAGCGCGTAGGAGACGTCGGCGCTGCCGTAGTACCGGTTGTCGTAGGTGCAGGTCAGCTCGATCCGGGTGCCCCAGGCGACCCCGACCAGGCGGGCGCTCGCGTGCAGCGGGGTCACCGCGACCTGGCTCATCGCGGTGCCGACCGGCGCCGGCGGGGTGGAGGGGGTCCCGACCTGCGCCACCCCGCCGGCGACGGCTACGGCCAGCAGTGCGGCAGCCGCGGCGCCGGCACCGCCCAGCGCCCACCGCCGCCGGACCCGGTCCCGGTGCACCTCCCGGGCCAGCCGGGGCAGCAGCGTCGGCGGGACCTCGGGCGCCGGGCCCTCGACCTCTTCGCGGGGCACCCGGGCGAGCAGACCCGGCATACCGGCGAGCTCGCGCACCGCGCGGGCACAGTCCTCGCACGTGGCCAGGTGGGACTCGTAGTCGCGGCGGTCCTCCGGGGACAGGGCCCCGAGGACGTAGGCGGCGTCGTACTCGGCGTAGGCGTCGGTGCTCACGAGGTCACCCCCATCTCCTGCAGGGCCAGGCGCAGGGCGCGCAGGGCGTAGTGCGTGCGGGACTTCACGGTGCCCTCCGGCACCTCGAGGATCCGGGCGGCCTCGGCCACCGACCGGCCACGGTAGTAGCACTCCAGCAGCACCGCGCGGTGCTCGGGCGAGAGCTGCGCCAGGGCATCGGCCACCAGCCACGACTGCAGCAGCTGGTCGGTGCGGTCGGCGGTGGGCAGCTCGGGTGGCTCGTCGACGGCGAGCTCGTGGCGGTTGCGGGCCGAGCGCCACTCGTCCACGACGATGTGCCGCGCAACGGTGAAGAGCCAGGCGCGGGCCGAGCCACCGGACTGGTCGAGCACCTTCGGCGAGCGCCACGCCCGCAGGAGGGTCTCCTGCACGACGTCCTCGGCTCGGGCGCGGTCGCCGCCGGTCAGGCGCAGACAGAAGCCCCACAGGGCGCCCGCGTGCTCCGCGTGCAGGGCCTGCATCAGCTGGTCCGGGGTCTCGCTCACCACACCTCCCACCGCCACCACGAGGGGGATGCCTCCATGGTTCACCCGCGCGGTCAGGGGTGCAGCACCGCCGCGCCGTCGAACGCCCCGGAGGCCAGGTCGCGCAGCGCCCCGTCGGCCCACGCGAGCGGGTAGGAGTGGGTCGTGGCGCGCACGCCGAGGCGGTCGGCGAGGGTCAGCAGCTCCTCGCCGTCCGCCCGGGTATTGGCGGTGACGCTGCGCAGCCGCCGCTCCTCGAACAGCTCCCGGTCGTAGTTGAGCGAGGGGATGTCCGACATCCAGATGCCGGCGACCGCCGCGGTGCCGCCACGGTCGAGGGCCCGCAGCGCCACCGGCACCAGCTCGCCGCTGGGGGCGAACAGGATCGCCCCGTTCAGCTTCTCCGGCGGCTCGTCGGTCGGCCCGCCCACGGAGTCCGCGCCGAGCGCCAGCGCCAGGCGGCGGTTGCGGTCGCCCCGAGTCAGCACGTGCACCCGGATGCCCTGCTTGAGGGCGATCTGCGAGGTCAGGTGGGCGCTGCCGCCGAAGCCGTAGATCCCGAGTGCGCCCCCGGGCCGGACCGCGGTGGCCTTCAGCGCCCGGAAGCCGATGATCCCGGCGCACAGCAACGGCGCAGCCTGGTCGTCGCTGATGCTGTCCGGCAGCGCATAGGCGAACCGCTCGTCGACAAGGCACTGCTCGGCGTAACCCCCGTCGACGTCCCAGCCGGTGAACGTCGGCGACAGGCACAGGTTCTCCTCGCCGCGCCGGCAGAAGCGGCAGGTCCCGTCGGTGCCCCCGAGCCAGGCGACCCCGATGCGGTCGCCCCTGGCGAAGCGGGTGCTCCCGGGCCCGAGCTCGTCGACGACCCCCACCACCTCGTGCCCCGGGATGACACCGTGCCGCCGCGGGGCGAGGTCGCCCTCGGCCAGGTGCAGGTCGGTGCGGCACACCCCACAGCACAGGACCCGCACCCGGACCTGCCCCGGCGCGGGCACCGGCGCCTCGCGCTCGACCTCGCGCAGCGGCCCCGTGGCGATGGGGCCCGGCTGGTCCACGATCCACGCCTTCACCCCACGAAGCGTCCCGGGCAGTGCCGGGTCAGGTCGGGCCGAAAGTCCCCTTGGGCGCGGACCAAGGGCCCCAAGGGCGCGAACCGGTTGCGGCGGGCAGACGGGTCGGCGAGCGTGGTCAGCACGTATGCCGCGCAGCACCGATGAGGGGAACCACCCGTGGCGCTCGACCCGGACCTGCAAGCCGTCGACCTGTGGTGGCGCGCCGCGAACTACTGCGCCGTCGGCCAGATCTACCTGCTGGACAACCCGCTGCTGCGCGAGCCGCTGCGCCCCGAGCACGTCAAGCCCCGGCTGCTGGGGCACTGGGGCACCAGCCCCGGCCTGAACCTGGTCTACGCCCACCTCAACCGGCTCATCCGGGAGCGCGACCTCGACGCGATCTTCATCGCCGGCCCCGGGCACGGCGGGCCCGCGGTGGTGGCCAACACGTGGCTGGAGGGCACCTACACCGAGGTCTACCCGCAGGTCGGCCAGGACGAGGAGGGGATGCGCCGGCTGTTCCGCCAGTTCAGCTTCCCCGGTGGCATCCCCAGCCACGTGGCGCCGGAGACGCCGGGGTCGATCCACGAGGGTGGTGAGCTCGGCTACTCCCTGGCCCACGCGTTCGGCGCCGCGTTCGACAACCCCGGCCTGCTGGTCGCCTGCGTCGTCGGCGACGGGGAGGCCGAGACCGGCGCGCTGGCGGCGAGCTGGCACTCCACCGCGTTCCTCAACCCGCTGACCGACGGCGCGGTGCTGCCGGTGCTGCACCTCAACGGCTACAAGATCGCCGGCCCCACGGTGCTGGCCCGCATCCCGGAGGACCAGTTGCGCCGCCTGCTCGAGGGCGCCGGCTGGGAGCCGCGGTTCGTCACCGGCGACGACCCCGAGCAGGTCCATGTGGCGCTCGCCGAGGCGCTGGAGGAGTGCGTCGACATCATCGCCGCGATCGGCGAGCGGGCCCGTTCGGCCGGTCCCGACGAGATGGCTGAGCGCCCCACCTGGCCGATGGTGGTGCTGCGCACCCCCAAGGGGTGGACCGGGCCACGCGAGGTGGACGGTGTGCCGGTCGAGGGCACCTTCCGTGCGCACCAGGTGCCCCTCTCCGCAGTGCGCACGAACCCCGAGCACCTCGGGATGCTCGAGCAGTGGCTGCGCTCCTACCGGCCCGAGGAGCTCTTCGACGAGGACGGCGCCCCGGTCGACGCGCTCTGGCGGGCGGCTCCGCGCGGGCTGCGCCGGATGAGCGACAACCCGCACGCCAACGGTGGCCTGCTGATGCGGCCGCTGGACCTGCCGGACGCCGCCGGTCATGCCGTCGATGTGCCACACCCCGGCCGAGGCGCCAGCGCCGCCACACAGGTGCTGGGCGGGTGGTTGCGGGATGTCATGGCGGCCAACGCCGACCGCTTCCGGGTCATGGGCCCGGACGAGACCGCCTCCAACCGCCTACAGGCCCTGTTCGAGGTCACCGACCGCACGTGGATGGCCCAGCGGTATGCCGGGGACGACCACCTCGCGCCGGACGGTCGGGTCATGGAGGTGCTCTCCGAGCACCTGTGCCAGGGCTGGCTGGAGGGGTACCTGCTCACCGGACGGCACGGTCTGTTCAACTGCTACGAGGCGTTCGTGCACATCGTGGACTCGATGTTCAACCAGCACGCCAAGTGGCTCAAGGTCACCCGTGACCTGCCCTGGCGCATGCCGATCCCGTCGCTGAACTACCTGCTCTCCTCGCACGTGTGGCGCCAGGACCACAACGGCTTCTCCCACCAGGACCCCGGGTTCATCGACCACGTGGTCAACAAGAAGGCCGAGATCGTCCGCGTCTACCTGCCCCCGGACGCCAACAGCCTGCTGGCCGTGGCCGAGCACTGCCTGGCCGGCACCGACAAGGTCAACGTCATCGTCGCCGGCAAGAACCCGGCGCTGGACTACCTCACCCTGGAGCGGGCCCGGGCCCACTGCGCCCGGGGGCTGGGCGTGTGGGAGTGGGCCGGCACCTCGGCGGGCGAGGAGCCCGACGTCGTCATGGCCTGTGCCGGGGACGTGCCCACCCTGGAGACCCTGGCCGCGGTGGCGCTGCTGCGAGAGCACCTGCCCGAGCTGCGTGTCCGGGTGGTCAACGTGGTCGACCTCATGCGTCTGCAACCGACCGCGGAGCACCCCCACGGCCTGCCCGACCGCGACTTCGACGAGCTCTTCACCCCCGACCGGCCGGTCGTCTTCGCGTTCCACGGCTACCCCTGGCTGATCCACCGGCTGACCTACCGGCGCACCAACCACGCCAACCTGCATGTGCGCGGCTACAAGGAGAACGGCACGACCACCACGCCGTTCGACATGGTCATGCTCAACGACCTCGACCGGTTCCACCTGGTCATGGACGTGATCGACCGGGTGCCCGGGCTCGGGGTGCGCGCGGCGGGGCTGCGCCAGGAGATGGTCGACCGGCGGTTCGCGGCCCGGCAGTGGACGCGTGACCACGGCGAGGACGACCCGGCGATCAGCAGCTGGGAGTGGCCGTGGCCGGCAGAGGATGAGGCCGGCCGGTGAGGGTGCTGACCGTCAACGCGGGGTCCAGCAGCCTCAAGCTCGCCGTGCTCGCCGGGGACGAGGCCCTCGCCGCCGAGGAGCTCGAGGTCAGTGGTGACGGTCTGGACGAGGACCGCCTCGCCGAGGCGCTGCGCGGGATGGACGGCATCGACGCTGTCGGTCATCGGGTCGTGCACGGCGGCCACCACCTGACCGGTCCGGTCTGGGTCGACGCGCGGATCCGCGAGGAGCTCGGCGCCCTGGTCGACCTCGCCCCCCTGCACCAGCCGAAGTCGCTGCGGGCCCTGGACGCCGTCGGCCGGGCGCTGCCCGGGGTGCCGGCGGTGGCCTGCTTCGACACGGCGTTCTTCGCCGGCCTGCCCGCGGGGGCGGCCACCTACGCCCTGCCCCGGGAGTGGCGGGAGCGCTACGGGCTGCGGCGGTTCGGCTTCCACGGCCTCTCCCACGCCTGGGCCAGCTCCCGGGCCGCGCAGCTGGCCGGCGGCCGTGCCGGGTCGCGGGTGGTGGTGGCCCACCTGGGATCGGGCTGCTCCCTGTCGGCAGTGGTCGACGGCCGGGCGGTGGACACGACCATGGGCTTCACACCGCTGGAGGGGCTGGTGATGGGCACCCGCTCCGGCACGGTCGACCCGGGCCTGCTGCTGTGGCTGGAGGAGCACGAGGGCATCCCCCCGCGGGAGGTGGCCGACTCCCTGGAGCACCGGTCCGGCCTGCTCGGCCTGTGCGGCACCGCGGACATGCGTGAGGTGCTGCGCCGCGCGGCCGGGCGCGACGCCGACGCCGCGCTGGCGCTGGACACGTGGGTGCACCGTGTCGTCACCGGGGTCGGGGCGATGGCTGCGGCGGCCGGGGGCCTGGACGTGCTGGTGTTCACCGGCGGGGTGGGGGAGCGGGCGGCGCCCGTACGCCGGCTGGTCGCCGCCCGGCTGGAGTTCCTCGGCGTGCGGGTCGACGACGACGCCAACGACCTCGCGGACGGCGGGACCGATGCGGACATCGGCGCGGGGGACGCCCGGGTCCTCGTGGTCCGGGCGCGGGAGGACGTGGAGATCGCCCGGCAGGTGCGCCAGGTCCTGGGCGGCTGACCCGGCGGGTCAGCCCGGCCGGCGCAGCCGGACCAGGGCGTCCAGGGCGACGCGCGGGCCGTCCGCGGTCTCGACGTGCCGCTCGACGCGGTCGGCGCGCACGACCTCCAGTCCCAGGCCGGCGACGTCGTCGACGACGTCGGCCGTCGAGAACAGCACCGCTGGTTCCTGCGGGACGCCCCAGCCGGCGGCCAGGTTGCTGGTGTCGTGGCCGACGACCAGCAAAGTCCCGCCGGGCGCGAGCCCGGCGGCCGCCCGGCGGGTGGCCTGGCGGCGCAGGTCGGCCGCCAGCTGCAGGTAGCTGATCACGACGAGGTCGAAGGCGTCCGGCGGCCAGGTCACGGTGGTCGCGTCGGCGCAGACCCACTCGACCGCCAACGGCCGACCGGTCGCCTCGAGGCGTGCCTGGGCGGCGCGGCCCTTGGCCAGGCCCTGCTCGGCGAAGTCGGAGGCGGTGACCTGCCAGCCGAGGCCGGCCAGCCACAACGCGTTGCGCCCCTCACCGCAGGCCAGGTCCAGCGCGCGGCCGGGCGACATCCCCGCCAGCTCCGACTCGACCCACTGGTTGGGGCCGGCGGACCAGACGAGCTCCGACCCGGCATACCGGGTGTTCCAGGCCTCGGCGTCCATGCGCCTCAGCCTGTCACTTCGTGGCGTGCGCAGCCTCCTCCTGGGCGACCTGGGCGCGCACGTCCTCCATGTCGAGCCCGCGGACCGCGGTGATGACCTGCTCGAGGGCCTGCGCCGGCAGCGCACCGGGCTGGGCGAAGACGAGGATGCCGTCGCGGAAGGCCATCAGCGTGGGGATCGAGCTGATGCCGGCGGCTGCGGACAGCGCCTGCTCGGCCTCGGTGTCGACCTTGCCGAAGGTGATGTCCGGGTGGGTCTCGGAGGCTTTCTCGAACACGGGCGCGAACATGCGGCACGGGCCGCACCACTCGGCCCAGAAGTCGACGAGCACGATGCCGTCCTGGAGCACGGTCGGCTCGAACGTCTGCGCGGTGAGGGCGGTGGTCGCCATGGGATCGGTCCTTCGTCGGGAGCGGGTGTTCGTGGGGTACAACGGCGGCGGGCCCGGCCTGCTTCCCGCGAAGGTGCAGGTGGGGCGGCAGGGGCGTGCGAGAGTGTGCGCATGAGCGAGGAGTCGGTGGTCGACCAGGCGGCCGAGGTCGCCCAGGACGTGGCCCGTGCGGTCGACCGGGCCGTGCCGGCCGAGGAGGGCGTGAGCGACCGGGAGCTCGGCCGCGCCGGGCGTCGCGCCGCGTGGGCCGGGCCGGTGTTCACCGTGCTGGCTGCCGCGATGGTGCCGTGGACGGTCTTCCTGGCGGTCACCCTGCCCAGCAAGCAGACCGCCGCGCACTACGACCTGGCCTGGGTCGGCTTCGACCTCGCGCTCCTGGCCATGCTCGCGTGGACCGCGTGGTCGGCCTTCCGCCGTTCACCCGTGCTCACCGTGTCGGCGTCGATGACCGCGATGATGCTCCTCGTCGACGCCTGGTTCGACGTGGTGACCGCCCCCAGCGTCAAGGAGCTGGCCCTGTCGCTGCCGATGGCCCTCCTCGTCGAGGTGCCGCTGGCGGTCGTGTGCCTCTGGCTCGCCCGCAACGGGCAGCGGATCGCCGAGCGCCTGGTGGTCATCCGCCTGCGCCGGCGCCGGCGGGCACGCGCCCGCTGACACCGGGCACGGGTTCCCAGGCCGCGCCGGACACGGTCCCGGGGGGCTGTCGTGCCCGTGACCAGCACGTTCTCGGCGCGCTGTGACCGGCACCCTTGACACGGAGTCGATTTGCCACCCTTTGGGTGGACCCGTCATCTTGCTGGGCTATGACCTCCACAGCCCAGAGAACCAGTGAGGCCTCGTCGGGCACCCTCGACGCAGGTCTCAAGCCCCGCCACATCACGATGATCTCCATCGCGGGCGTCATCGGAGCAGGACTGTTCGTCGGGTCCTCGACCGCCATCGCGGCCGCCGGGCCAGCGGTCCTGGTCGCCTACGCCCTCGCCGGGACGCTGGTCGTCCTCGTCATGAGGATGCTCGGTGAGATGGCCACCGCCCAGCCCGACACCGGGTCCTTCTCGACCTACGCCGACCGCGCCCTCGGGCGCTGGGCCGGGTTCTCCATCGGCTGGCTCTACTGGTGGTTCTGGGTGCTGGTCATCCCGATCGAGGCCACCGCGGGCGCCAAGATCCTCAACGGGTGGATCCCGAGCGTTTCCACGTGGGTCTTCGCCCTGCTCATCACCGGCCTGCTCATGGTCACCAACCTGTTCTCGGTGAAGAACTACGGCGAGTTCGAGTTCTGGTTCGCCCTGGTCAAGGTCGTCGCCATCGTTGCGTTCATCGTGCTCGGCGTGCTGGCCATCGCCGGCGTGCTGCCCGGCTCCCACGCCTCCGGCGTCAGCCACCTGTTCAGCAACGGGGGCTTCATGCCCAACGGCTTCGGTGCCGTGCTCGCCGCGATGCTCACGACGATGTTCACCTTCATGGGCACCGAGATCGTCACCATCGCCGCCGCCGAGTCGCCCAACCCCGAGGCCGGCATCCGCAAGGCCGTCAACTCGGTGATCTCGCGGATAAGCCTCTTCTACCTCGGCTCCATCCTCGTGGTCGTCTCCCTGGTCGCCTGGAACGCCAAGGGCCTGGCGGACAAGGGTTCCTACCAGTTCGCCCTCGAGCAGATGGGCATCACCTGGGCCGCCCCGGTCATGGACGTGGTCATCCTGACCGCGGTCGCGTCCTGCCTGAACTCCGCGCTCTACACCGCCTCCCGCATGGCGTTCTCGCTCTCGCAGCGCGGTGACGCACCGAGCGGCTGGGCCACCACCACCAGCCGCGGCGTGCCGGCCAAGGCCATCATCGCCAGCTCGGTCGTCGGCTTCCTCGGGGTCGCCGGCAACTACCTGCTCCCGGAGAAGATCTTCGGCTACCTGCTGGCCAGCTCCGGTGCGATCGCCCTGTTCGTCTACCTCGTCATCGCCTGCTCGCAGCTGGTGATGCGCCGCCGCCTCGACGCCGAGGGGCACCGGCCGGCCGTGCGGATGTGGCTGTTCCCGACGCTGACCTGGGCCACGATCGTGTTCATCGTCGGCGTGCTCGTGCTCATGGTGATCCGCCCCGAGCACCGGCTCGAGCTCGAGCTGAGCGTCGTGCTGGCGGCGGTGATTGTCGCCATCGGTGTGGTCCGGCGCAAGGGCCTGGTTCGGCATACCAGCGAGTAGTTGGAAAGATGAGGCGCATGCCAGCTGCGCCTTCGGTCTCCAACTCCATCACTGTCCGCCTCGAGCTGCCGGCGCGTGCCACCGCCGTCAGCGAGCTCACCACTGCGATCGAGCGCAGCGGCGGCCTGGTCACGGGACTCGACGTCACCGCGTCCGGGCCGTCGCGGCTGCGCGTGGACGTGACCGCGGCTGCCCGCGACAGCTCCCACGCCGACGAGATCGTCGAGGCGATGCGCGCCGTCGAGGGCGTGCAGATCGGCAAGGTCAGCGACCGCACGTTCCTGGTCCACCTCGGCGGCAAGCTCAAGATCGAGTCCAAGGTCCCGATCCGCAACCGTGACGACCTGTCGCTGATCTACACCCCCGGCGTCGCTCGGATCTGCACCGCCATCGCCGAGAACCCCGACGACGCGCGGCGCCTGACGATCAAGCGCAACACCGTCGCCGTGGTCACCGACGGCTCGGCCGTGCTCGGGCTGGGCAACCTCGGTCCGCTGGCCGCGCTGCCGGTCATGGAGGGCAAGGCGGCGCTGTTCAAGCGGTTCGCCGACATCGACGCCTTCCCGATCTGCCTCGACACCCAGGACACCGACGAGATCGTCGCCGCGGTCAAGGCGATCGCCCCGGTGTTCGCCGGGATCAACCTGGAGGACATCTCCGCGCCGCGCTGCTTCGAGGTCGAGGCGCGGCTGCGCGAGGAGCTGGACATCCCGGTCTTCCACGACGACCAGCACGGCACCGCGATCGTGGCGCTGGCCGCCCTGCGCAACGCCCTGCGCTGCGTCCACAAGGCCCTGCCCGACGTGCGCATCGTCATGAGCGGCGCCGGGGCGGCGGGCACCGCCATC
This sequence comes from Oryzihumus sp., assembly GCF_054325275.1. Taxonomy (NCBI): domain Bacteria; kingdom Bacillati; phylum Actinomycetota; class Actinomycetes; order Micrococcales; family Intrasporangiaceae; genus Oryzihumus; species Oryzihumus sp. The sequence continues at coordinate 2,793 of NZ_JBTCWL010000006.1, read as the reverse complement.
CTCAAGCTGCTGCTCAAGGCCGGCGCGCGCGACGTCGTCGTCGCCGACTTCCACGGGGTCGTCCACGCCGGCCGCGAGGACATCGTCAACAACGGCCACGACAACCTGCGCTGGATCGCCGCGCACACCAACGAGCGCGGGCTGACCGGCACGCTGCGTGAGGCCCTGGCCGGCGCGGACGTGTTCATCGGCGTCTCGGCGCCGCACATCCTCACCGGCGAGGACATCGAGACGATGGCCCCGGGCGCCATCGTCTTCGCCATGGCCAACCCCGAGCCCGAGGTCGACCCCGCCGAGGCGGCCCGTCACGCCGCGGTCGTGGCCACCGGACGCTCGGACTTCGCCAACCAGATCAACAACGTGCTGGCCTTCCCCGGGGTGTTCCGCGGCCTGCTGGACGCGGCGTCCACATCGGTCACCGACGACGTGCTGCTCGCGGCCGCGGACGCCCTCGCCGGCGTGGTCACCGATGACCAGCTCAACCCCGCCTACATCGTGCCCAGCGTCTTCCACCCCGACGTCACCAAGGTGGTCGCCGCCGCCGTCGAGGCCGCCGCCCTCCGGGCCAAGGAGGCGTCCGCCGCCGACGCAGCGGGAGCGGAGGCCAGCCCGGAGGTCGTCCCCCTCGAGGCCTGAGCCGCCGCGGCCGGTCGGAGGGCACCCGTCCCGCCGGCCGGCCGGCGGCGCGTCGTCGTCCTTGGTGACGACGTCCCCCTGCGGGGTCTGGGTGAGCGGATCTACGCCGTGGGCCGTAGGGTTCTGATCACGCTTCGTGGTTGCGTAGTTGTTGGCCCGCAACGGGTTTGCCCGGTCTGACTCGACCACTCGCACCACACCGAACCTCCCGACCGCGACCAGGACGACACCGCCGAGACGCCATGACCGCACCGACTGTGATCCGCATCCGCATCCGCCTCCCACGCCGTGCCGGCCTGACCCTCCTGAGCGCTGCCGTGGTCGCGTCGTGCGTGGTCGGCGCCCTCACCGGGCCGCCGGCCGGGGCGTTTGACCGGGTGCCGGGCACCGCCCAGAAGCCGGCCACCGGCCCGGACGACCTGGCCCGGTTCGAGGCGTGGTTCGGTCCTGACGGCACCCTCGGGGACGGGTCGGGCGCGGTGGACGGGGCCAGCTCCCGCAAGACCGCCAAGGTGGCCCTGGTCGCGGCCCGGATCCAGGACGCACCGGTCGAGGACTTCGCCGTGCCGCGCACGGTGCTCGACTCCTACCGCCGCGCGGCGTCCTCGCTCGCGGTGTCCGACCCCGCGTGCCACCTGCAGTGGTGGGTCCTCGCCGGGATCGGCCGGATCGAGTCGGGTCACGCGGCGGGTGGCCGGGTCGATGCCGACGGCACGACGCGTGGCCCGATCCTGGGGCCCGTGCTCGACGGCTCGATGCCCGGGACCGCGGTGATCCGCGACACCGACCGCGGCCGGCTCGACGGTGACCCCCGCTTCGACCGCGCGGTGGGGCCGATGCAGTTCGTGCCCGCCACCTGGGCCGGCTACGCCTCGGACGGGAACCACGACGGCGTCGCCAGCCCCGACAACGTGTATGACGCGTCCCTCGCCGCCGGGCGCTACCTGTGCTCCGGGTCGCTGGACCTGGCCACCGATGCCGGCCTCGCCCGCGCGATCCTGCGCTACAACAACTCGGTCGACTACCTGCGGTCCGTGCTGTCCTGGGGCCTGGCCTACCGCGACGGCACGCAGTCGGTCCTGGACAGCACCTCCACGGTCACTCCGGGGTCGCCGCACCAGCCGTGGAGCACGGTGGAGACGCCCGGGATGCCGGCCGCGCTGACCAGCCACCCGACGACCAGCACCACCACGACCCGGCCGACGACGTCCACGAACCCTCGCCCGGGCACGAGCACGACCTCGACGTCGACGAGCTCGACCAGCACGACCGGCACGCCGACGTCCTCGACGAGCTCCACCAGCACGAGCGGGTCGCCGACGTCCTCGCCGACCTCGTCCACCAGCACCACGAGCGAGCCGTCCACGTCCACGTCCACGACGTCGAGCCCGACCAGCACGACGTGCGCCAGCGACCCTTCGACGACCTCCAGCACCTCGACGACGAGCACGACAAGCGCGACGTCCACCTCGTCGACGACCAGCGGCACGGAGGGCCCAATGCCCTCGTGCACGTCGACGTCTGCGCCGTCCGGCAGCACGAGCGGGACGACCTCACCCACGAGCCAGCCGACCAGCCGGACGGCCACGCGGGACCGCCGGTAGGAGCCCACCGGGAGCCGCGTGGTCAGGGGCACCCCCGTGCCGCTGGTAGACTTGGGACATCCCCTGCAAGGACCGGCGCAGATCGCGCCGACCGGCACGTGCATCTGGCACGCGCGGTTGAGGCAGGGATACGCCGGATAGCAACCGTTACCTCCGGCCCGCCGGGCGCCTGGTGCGCCTGAGGCTCGTTCTCATCGTTACCGCAGCAGGTAGCTCGAGGCGTGCCTACCTCGAGTACCGAAGTGGATTCGTCGATGACCAATCACTCCGGGCGCTCTTCTGCGCCCAAGAAGGCCCGCTGGACCACCGCCAAGAAGGCGGAGGTCAAGAAGGGCCCCAAGAAGCCGCACCGCGGCCAGACCGCCCGCCCGTATGACGACCGCGCGCCCCAGTCGCGCCAGGACCGTCCCGCGCGTCGCGAGTTCGACCGCGACGACCGGCCGCAGCGTCGTTTCGACCGTGACGAGCGTCCTGCACGTCGTGAGTTCAACCGCGACGACCGTCCGCAGCGCTCCGACCGGGACGACCGGCCGCAGCGTCGTTTCGACCGTGA